>CBHTTW010000001.1:0-52031 GCA_966096025.1 uncultured Alphaproteobacteria bacterium
CCGGCGATCCAGGCGATGCCATTGAGCAGATATTTTCGGTACGCCGCCACATTGTGCATATTGTCGTGGAAGTCGGAGCCGCCCCAAACAAAAGACCGGCCGCCATCAGGACGGTTAAAGGTCCAGGACACCGGATCGGGTCCGCCGTTGCTCGCGGTGGCGGGCGCCGCCTGAAGCAGCTCCGTGCGCCGCAAGTCGCGGTAAAGGAAATACCGGGAGTACATTTCTTCACGATAGGTCCAGGGCTGTACGCCATTGAGCACGGGATGACGCACGGGCAGCGGCGAAACCGTCCAGGTGTCGACTGGATTGTGCGAGGAATAGGGAAGCCAGTTGCCCCCGAGCCAATTCATCAGAAAGCGCTTTCCGGCCCAGTTGTCGACCCACATGGTGTAGTGGAAGATCGCCAAACCCATCTTCCGGCGCTTGATCACCGCATCCAGCTTGTTCAGCCAATCCATGTGCTCCGCGTCGTAGCTGCGTCCATCGGTATCCTGATCTTGCGGGAAAAGGATGCCGGTTTCGGTCTTGAGCCAGGCGCCATTGCCGACGATAACCAAGGCGTCGGCATCGTCCAGCTCACCAAAGTCCCTGGGCGGCTTGGTGACGACTTTGACCACCGTCTTCACACCGCCGAGATTTGTGGCGTGCTCAAGTTGCCAAGCGAGTTCAGTCAGGTCCCGCTCATACTCATGCCGGCCGGGACTGCCGTGCTCCTTCGGTCCCGCCCAGAAGACAATCTTCTTCACTGTCGCCGGGGATTGCGCGCTGGCACGATCAAGATTTGCTGTCGAGCCCGTCGCCGCGAAAAGCGTGGCGACGGCGAAAGTGGCGAGTCTCGTGTTTCTCAAGAAGCTTCTCATTGGCTCACTTCCCCATGCTCACTCGGGCGGCGAATTGAGATTCCTGGCACATATGTTCCAATATGCGCCGGTTTATGGGATAACGCTACCATGCTCTGGGGGCTACCCGATGGCTCGCATAGGTCTTGCCGCATCGGCTGTTATCAGCGCGCAACTGCTTGCCGCAGCGCAAGCTCAGACGCTCGAAGCGTTGCCGACGCAAGCTGGTAATATGCCATCGGGATTTTATCCCGCCCCGCCGTGCGCAAAGCCGGTCCTGGAAGAGGACAAAGGGGAGACGGGATTGCTCGCCACCTCGGGGGTACCATCGATATCGCAGTTGGCGGTGGATAATTACCATCGCCGCGTTGAGAGATTCAACAAAGCGGTTTCTGCATACAATGACTGCGCCAAGACATATATCCAAAATTCCCGTTACGATATCGAACGGATCATCAGCACCGTGAATGCCGCGGTCGCGGAGGTGCAAGGAACCGCTCCGCCAACGCCACCGGCCGCGACAGGCAATTTGCCGGCGGATTTTTATACGCGCAGCCCTTGCGTGAGGCCGGACCAGACGACTTTGGGCTTTCAACCCGCCATAACCGATGTCAAGGCGATGGCGGCCTACAATCTCAAGGTCGAGATGTTCAACCAACAGGCCGCAACCTTCAGTGCCTGCCTGAAGACCTATCAAGACAAAGCGCGATACGACATCCAACAGATACAGGTGGCGGTGCAGCCCGCGCCTGCCAACAGTCTGCGTGCGGGTCCGTAGCGAGCCGGCCTGCGCTTGGCCAGGGCGCCAACGCCTAAACCGAATGCTTTTGTGAGATCCATTACACGCCGCCTACGCTCTGCTCTTTCTTTTTCCACTGCTTGGTGGCGCCTTGGGGTTCGGAGGTGCGGAGATCATGCCCGGCCATTTTGGCGCCGTGGTTATATCGACGAGCGCCAGGTTGACCAATTGAGCCATTGCTTTACGTGCGGCAGTGGAATTGCGCTCCTCGATCGCCTTAAAGACACGGCGGTGATCCGGAACGGGATCGCGCGCCAAAGGGGCATGACGCTGTTTAAATATGGTCGACCAACTGACGGCCGCATTGATGCTGGCCGTCATGGAGGCAAGGAACGCGTTACCCGAGGCCTCCAGCAGCGCGGTGTGGAACTTCTCATCGGCATCGCGCCACTCTTTGGTGGTGGTTTTGCAGCCCGACATCACATCCAGAGCTGACGCCATGTCATGAATCTGGTGCGGATTGCGGCGCTCCGCGGCAAGCGCCGCAGCTTCCGGCTCGACCATCCTACGCATCTCAAACAAGCTGTAGACGAGGGTGTAATCAGGTTCGATCTGGAAGATCCAGGAAAGTACATCTGGATCCAACAGATGCCACCCGGTCCGATCGTTGACGCGGGTGCCTGCTTTGGGTTTGGAGTGCACCAGTCCTTTGGCCACCAGGATGCGAACGGCCTCGCGATATGCCGATCGGGAAACCTTGCGCTGGTCGCTGGCTTCCACTTCCCCCTCCAGCACCATGCCGGGGCGGAGCATGCCGGATACGATCTTGATGCCCAGATCGCGCGCGATCGTGCCCGGTATGCGCAACTTATGGGATGGTTCTTTCACGGCCAAACCCGATCAACGCCTGTTTTAGAATTCGCACAGGTTGAGGTGGGCCGCAAGCGTCCCACCCATGATGCTCGAGGCGCATCGTTTTGACTGAGTATTTCGCTTGGCGCGTGCGTCACCTTACCAGTTGGTGAAGGAGCCATCAGGTCTATGGTTGAGAAGCATGCCCGCACGATAAGTCTGGTATTCGCCAATTTGCCTGAGCTTGCTTACATCCACCTCCACGCCAAGTCCGGGACGGTCGTTGGGCCAAAGTTTGCCATCCCGGAAATCGTACACCTTGGGCAGATAGGGCCAGGTGCGCCTGCCATCTCCCAACATTTCCATCAGGGCAGGAATGGACGTGGCGGTCAGGCAGTTCACCAGCGCCGCCTCGGCGATTGGTCCCGTAAAATGCGGAATCATTCCGACGTAATGCGTTTCCGCCAGCGCCACGATCTTCATGAATTCGCTGATGCCGCCGACATTGGGAAGGGTCACGCGGGCATAATCGATGAGCTGCCGTTCTATCAGCTTGCTGACGTCCCATTTGTAGCCAAACTGCTCGCCGACCGCGATCGGCACCTTGGTGCGCTGGCGCATGATTTCGTAACTGTCCACATTCTCACTGCGTATGAGATCCTCGCAGAAATACGGCGCCAATTGCGCATCTTCGATCATTTGGCACAGACGCATGGCATCGGGGGGGTCCAGTTCGGTATGGAAATCCAATGCCCAGCCGCCGTCCCCCGCGGCTTTCTGCATGGCGGCGCAATCATCGAACATTCGCCGCACCAACGCGAAGCGATCCACCTCCCGTCCGCCACCAATGTCCGTGGCACTGCGATACACCCGGAAGCCGGCGTCGCGGCAGGCCTTTGCTGTGTCCCCTATCGCGGCATCGGGCCGGGGTCTTGGATAGGCGGTGGCATAGAGCTCCAAATGATCGCGCGACTTGCCGCCTAACAATTGCCAGATCGGCCAACCCGCAGCTTTGCCCTTAAGGTCCCAAAGGGCAAGATCAAGGGCGCCGAGCGAATGAATCTTTTCCCGTCCCGCGGGATAGAAATAGCCCCGCATCATTCGCTGCCAGAGATTGTCGATGCGGAAAGGGTCCAGTCCGATCAGCATGGCAGCGCATTCTTCCATCGTGCGCGGCTCGCCGCCTTCTCCCACGCCTTTCAGGCCTCGTTCGGTTTCGACGATCACCACATTGGTGGATTGGTTCACCATCGGCTGGCCTTGCCGGCCTTGGGCGTCGCCGGGGCTGGCGTAATAACGGATGGTTTTGATCTTATCCTCGGCCAGGCCTAGCGCTTGGGCCGGGCGGGGAAGCCACAAAGGCGCACCAGCTGTTCCGCCCAAGGCCGTGAGCATGCGGCGGCGATTCCACTGATTCATTTTTTTCCTCCCGCTATTCTTTAGAAATCCCGACCTCGCCCGCTCAATCATCCAGGCCAGTGAGTTCGTCGTGTGCGCGATCATTCCTTTGTTGTTCGGTGGTCCGCAATATTATGAGTTTCGGAAAGTGACGCGTGCTATCGGCCGGCAGATGCGCGATGCTGCAATGCAGTAACTTACTTCTCCATTGAATGAAGCCGCATTCATTCGGTAAGTAATCAGACAAATCAAGTGGCGCCTTCATGACCGCGAACAGACGGCAGGTACTTCAGGGCGCGGCGGCAGCTTCGTTCCTCCCGTTGGATTCACTCGCTCGCGAACCCGGTAGCTTGGCGTTGTGGTATCGCCAGCCCGCAGTGGAATGGACGGAAGCGTTGCCGATAGGCAATGGCCGGCTTGGCGGCATGGTGTTTGGCGGCGTTGCTGACGACCATATTCAAATCAATGAGGGCACGTTGTGGGGCGGTAGCCCGCGCGATTATACCCACCCAGGCGCGCGCCTCCATTTGACGCGGCTGCGCGATCTGATTTTTTCCGGCGGCGTAGCTGAAGCAGAAGAGCTGACTGCCCGGATGATGGGCAATCCACAGTTGCTAATGCCGTATCAGCCGCTCTGCGATCTTCATCTGGCAATCGACGATTCAGGGGTTGAAGACTATCGGCGTTCGCTGTCGCTTGATGAGGCTTGCGCCAAAGTGACTTACCGAATGGGCGGTGTCCGATTCCACCGTGAGGTTTTTGTCTCCCATCCTGACCAAGTGATGATTATACGCCTCACATCCGATCAGCCCGGGCGCCAGAATCTTTCTGTCGCCCTAAACAGTGCGCAGCCGGGAGGCGGGGTATCCGTTGAAGCCGACACCCTGACGCTCAACGGCCAGGTCCAGCCACGGACCAATCCCCCAAGATCCTGGACCGGCTCGTGGGATGCCCCCGGTCTTCGATATTCCGCTATGGCGCGGGTGCGCGCCGAGGGCGGCTCGACGACAGCGGAAAATGGGCGGGTTGTGGTACGCGGCGCGGATGCGGTGACCATACTTTTCAGTGCCGCCACAAGCTTTCGCAGTTACAACGATATTGGCGGCGATGCGGCGGGCCAGGCGGAAAGGGTGCTGGCCGCCGCCTGGCCGAAATCATTCGATCAGCTTCGTGCCGCGCATCTGGCGGACCATCAAACGCTGTTCCGGCGCGTTACCCTTGATTTGGGACCAGCTGTGGACCGCCCCACCGATCAGCGTATCGCTGACGCGAAATTGGAGAATGATCCGGCCTTGGCCGCCCTATACTTCCAATTCGGCCGATACTTGTTGCTCTCGTCGTCGCGGCCCGGCGGTCAGCCCGCCAACCTTCAGGGTCTATGGAACCCGCATTTGCTGCCGCCCTGGGGCAGCAAATGGACCACCAACATCAATCTCCAGATGAATTATTGGCTCGCGGAAGTGGCGGGGCTGTGGGAAACGCTGGACCCATTGTGGGACTTGATCGGCGACCTGGAGCAAACTGGAGCTGTCACCGCGGCAGCGCATTACGGGGCGGGCGGATGGGTGCTGCATCACAATACGGATTTGTGGCGGGCAACCACGCCTGTGGATGGTGCTTGGGGCATCTGGCCGATGGGAGCCGTTTGGCTGGCCCATCAGATGTGGGATCATTACCGCTTCAGCCTTGACCGCCGCTTCCTGGAAGGCCGCGCCTGGCCCGCCATGCGTGGCGCGGTCCAGTTCGTGATGGACACGCTGGTGGAAGCGCCGGCCGGAACACGCTTCGCCGGAAAGCTGGTTACCAATCCTTCCTTCTCGCCTGAAAATAGTTACTTCCTGGACGGGAAAAAGGCGCAGTTGACCTATGCAGCAACCATGGACCTGCAACTGATTGGCGAACTGTTCAGCGCCTTTGTTGAGGCTTCCAACCTGCTGGAGCGAGACGCGGAAATGCGCACAGCTGTGCTTGCAGCGCGGGAGAGGCTACCACCGCTTCAGATCGGCAAGCGAGGGCAGCTGCAGGAATGGATTGAGGACTATGCCGAGGTGGAGCCGGAACACCGCCACGTTTCTCATCTGTGGGCGCTTTATCCGGGCCATGGCATTACGCCCGATACCACTCCCAAACTTGCGGCTGCAGCACGGCAGACACTGGAGCTCCGGGGTGACGGTGGCACGGGCTGGGCCAAGGCTTGGAAGATCGCACTATGGGCGCGACTGCTCGATGGAGACCGCGCGCATCATTTGCTGCGCGGCCAGCTCGCCGAAAGCACCTTGCCCAATATGCTCGACACCCACCCGCCCTTTCAGATCGATGGCAATTTTGGAGCCGCTGCCGCCATCGTGGAGATGTTGGTGCAAAGTGACGATCAATCGGTTCATTTGCTCCCGGCCTTGCCATCGGCTTGGCCGCACGGAAAGGTGGCCGGCCTACGGGCCCGCGGTGGTCTCACTTTGGACCTGGAATGGCGCACCGGTAAGATCGTGAAAGCCCGTTTAACCCCCGATCGTGATCGCGTCCTGACCGTGACCTGCGGAACCCGGAGCGTCTCTGTGGCCCTTTTCGCCGGAAGATCCATAGCTCTAGGCGAGAATCTCGGTGTGATCTGAAGCCCTTAACTCCGGCAATATCTTCTATCGCGGTAAAAGCGCCGAGTTTTGGCTGTGCGCTTGCGTGGGCGATCATATTGCATATTCTCAGAGTGTGAGATACTTGTCTGAGTAATCAATAAAAATTAAGGGGGATTTCCAGTGAGGGATTTCGCAGGCGCAATATTGGTAGCGCTAGCATCCCCTAAGGCAGATTTGGCTCTATCCTGCCGTTAGGGAATCGCGTGGAAAAAATTCGGCAAACCGGCAAGCGCGGGAAGCGGATCACGATCCACGATGTGGCGCGTCACGCCGGCGTCTCGCATATGACCGTGTCGCGCGTGATCAATGGTGACGGCAGGGTGCGCGAGAGGAAACGTCTAACCGTTGCCGCATCAATCGAAGCATTGGGTTACTCGCCAAGTCCTGAGGCGCAAATTCTCGCAAACGGCCGGGGATTTTTGATCGGCCTTTGCTATGCGAAGCCGACAGACGCCTATCTGGCGGAAGTCTTGCTTGGTTGTTTCGCGCAGGCAAGGCGAAACGGATGTCAGCTTCTGCTCGAGCGAAGGCTTGAGGCTGAGCCGGAACGTGTCACGCTGGCGCGATTGGTGGAAAGAGGGGTGGACGGAGTAATACTCACGCCCCCTCTCAGCAATTCCATGGCTGCCATGGACGCTCTCGCAGAGGCCGACGTTTCCGTGACACTTTTGACTTCGGGGCAGCCGGTGAGGGACTTGTCCGCCGTATTTATTGACGATCGCAAGGCTGCGCGGGAGATGACGGAACACCTTATTGGTTTGGGGCATGGCCGGATAGGCATCATTACCGGCCATCCGAACCACAGCGCTTCCCAGGAAAGACTTTTCGGTTTCAAGGAGGCTATGGACAATGCCGGCCTGAAGGTAAATGCCGGCCAAGTGGCCCCGGGGCTTTGCACCTACCAGTCCGGGTTGGAAGCGGCAGAAAATCTTCTTCGCAATGATGTGACGGCCATCTTCGCCTGCAACGAGGAAATGGCGATGGCCGCGATTGCCTTGGCTTACGAAAAAGGCCTGGATGTGCCGGGGGACGTTTCCATCGCCGGTTTCGACGATAGCCCTTTGGCGACCACCATAACGCCGGGTTTGACGGTCGTCAGGCGGCCCATCGCCGAAATGGCCGCGGAAGCATTTCGCCTGCTGGTCGAGCAACTATCTGCCAAGTCGGCGGGTCGATCATCGCCAGTCACGCATCGAATGCTGGATTTTGCGATTGTGAAGCGCGCCTCGACGGGGCCGGCCCCGTTCAGCGCGGGCCATGGCTCAAGCATCGGCAATGACTTGAAAAGCCTTTCACTGAGGTAGTGGAGATCCATACGTGATCAATCGCCGGGAATTTTTAGCGACCGCATCGACGACGGCCTTACTGGGGGCGGACGCCTGGGCGCAGAATGCCGCGCCGCGCGACACCGACTGGCTCAGCTACGCCAACGATATTTCGGCCACGCGTTATTCGCCGCTGGACCAGATCAATGCCGCCAATTTCAGCAATCTGGAACTGGCCTGGAAATTCAGCACCAACTCCTTCGGTCCTCGCCTGGATGCGGACTATCAGTCCACCCCGCTGATGGTGAAGGGCCGCATCTACGTCACCGCCGGTTTCCGCCGCGATGTCGTCTGCCTGGATGCGGGCACCGGCGAGATTTTGTGGATGCATACCTATGACGAAGGCGAGCGCCTTGGTTCGCGCGGCGGGCCCGGGCTTGGGGTCGGTTATTGGACCGACGGCGCCAGCGAACGCATCCTCTATGTCACCCGCGGCTACACTATGTTCTCGCTGGATGCCAAGACCGGCCTTCCTGATCCAGGATTTGGACAGAGTGGCAAAGTTGATCTTCGCCTAGACAATGACCAGGAGATGGACCTGGTCAAAGGCGTCATCGGCCTGCACGCGCCGCCATTCGTGGTGCGGGACACAGTGGTGGTTGGGGCGGCGCCGACAGCGGCGTCCAAGGGCTATGTGCGCGGTTTCGACGTCAAGACCGGCAAGCGCAAGTGGATCTTCCACACCATCCCGAAGAAGGGCGAGTTCGGCTATGAGACCTGGACCACGCCAGGCCAGGCCGAAGCCGCCGGCAATATGGGCGCCTGGTGTCCCATGTCGGCCGATCCCGAGCTGGGCCTGGTCTATGTCGGCATCGAATCGCCGCCCACCGATCTGTTGGGTGTGAGTCGTACCGGCCCGCATCTGTTTGCCGAAAGCCTGGTGGCGCTGGACATCGAGACCGGCGAGCGCAAGTGGCACTATCAGATGATCCATCACGGCATATGGGATCGCGATGTATCCTGCGCCGGTGTAATTTGCGACATCCCCCACAATGGCAAGATCGTCAAGGCGATCGCCCAACCCACCAAGCAGGGCTGGGTCTATGTGCTGGACCGCACCAACGGCAAACCGGTCTGGCCGATCCCGGAAAAGAAAGTCGCCAAAGGCAACGTGCCGGGCGAGTGGTACTCGCCAACCCAGCCCATCCCCAGCGCACCGCCGCCTTTCGCCAAACAAGGGGTGACGGTCGACGATTTGGTCGACTGGACACCGGAAATAAAGGCGAGAGCGCTGGAGATTGCGAGCCACTACCAGCTGGCGGCGCTTTATGACCCGCCGCCTTTGGTCAACGACAAGCTATTTGGCGCGCTATGCATGCCCGGCCTTCAGGGCGGCATCAATTGGCCTGGCGCGTCCTACGATCCCGAAACCAAGGTCATCTATGTTTTTTCAAAAAATGAGATGGGGGTAATCGGCGCGACCGTGACCAAGGAGGGCAAGGTCGTGCAAACCGGCGGTTTTCCACCGCCGGGTAGTTCCGATTCCAATGGAGGATCATTCGGTGGGGTTGCAAGCCTCAAGGGTGGAGGATCGCTGTTTCGGTATCGCCCTGATGGCCTCAGCGATCCCATTGGGCCAGGCGTAATCTCCATTGAGCGCATTCCCTTGATGAAGCCTCCCTACGGCACCATCACCGCCATCGATCTCACGAAAGGCGCATTGGCTTGGCAGATCGTTCATGGCGAGACGCCTGACCACATCAAGAACCATCGCTTGCTCAAAGGCGTCTCCATTCCCCGCACCGGCCAAGCCGGCATCCTTGGCACCCTGACCACCAAGACGTTGGTGATCTGCGGTGATTGCGGCCTGTTCACCGACGAAACGGGCCGCAAGGGCGCGCGGCTGCGCGCTTACGACAAACTCACCGGTGAACAAAAGGGCGCGGTCTTCATGGACAAAGTTCAGACCGGCGCCACCATGACCTACATGCACAAGGGCAAGCAGTATCTGGTGTGCGCCCAGGGCGGCTCGTTTGGAGCCGATCTGGTCGCCTATTGCCTGCCGGGTTGAATGCAATTGCGGAATGCATTTGATGCTTTGGTTTTGCCTGCTTTTCAGTCTGACTGTTCTGACCAGACGGTGCGATTTGGTCAAAGTGACTTCTTCGACGTCGACTTCAAGGCGGCGAGAAGGTGACGGCTTCGCTGGACGGCCTCCCCTGGCGTCCCGCGAAGCCGCGTTTACGACTTGGCGCGCCCGGAGGGGCGCGCCATTTTTTCCTGCCGGATAAGGGAAGTCGGACCTCAAAGGCGCAATACGGTTTTTATGGATAGGTCAAAATATGAAATCGATACAAAGCCAACCGCCCACGGCTGTTCAATTTTCAGGGGAGGGGGCTGCCGATCGGTCCATTGACCGCCGGCGCTTTATGGAAAGTGCGGCATTGGTTGGTGCAATGGCGAGCCTGAGCGGGAGCGCATTGGCACAGGCGGCCGCACGCAGCAGTAAGGACATCGCAACAGACGCCCGGCTGCCCGACGGAACCGAATTTGTCCGGTGGGAGCAGCCGCTCTCCTTCTCAAAAACCTATTATGTGGACAACACCTCGTCGAATGCCGACGACAATGGTCCTGGCGACAAAGCGCGGCCCTTCCGTACCATCAACAAGGCTGCCCAAGTTCTGCAACCCGGCGAACGCGTCGTCATCGCGGCCGGTACCTATCGCGAATGCGTTCGTCCCGCGCGTGGCGGCACAGGCCCGGCGCAGATGATCAGCTACGAGGCGGCGCCCGGCGCGAAAGTCTATGTCAAAGGCTCCGAGGTACTGAAAGACGGCTGGCGTCAGGAAACGGTTTCGGAAAGCTTTCGTGCCGCGCCCGGAACCGGAGTTACCGTTTGGCGCCACGACCTAACAAGCGCGATGTTTCCCGATGCCTACAACCCTTTCGCGCTGCCCAGCATCATGGGCAGTTGGGGCTGGCTGGACACAAAAGTGAACGACATTGGGCCGTACCTTCGCCGGCGCGGCTTGGTATTTGTGGACGGCAAACCGCTGGAGCCGATGGAACAGTTGCGCGAGCTGGCGATGCCGAAGCTGCCCGCCTTCCCGGATTTTACCGTTCCTCCGGCGCCACAGTTGGGAATGCCTCCCCGCCGGCGCGGCGGGCCGATCATGCAGGAGGTCGGCGGTTCGCCCGACGCCCGCTTCTGGGCCGAAACCTCCGGTAGGGCGATCTACATTCGCCTGACTTCAGGCTCACCTGCCGATCACGTGATCGAGGTCACCACCCGCGAAGCCGCCTTTGTTCCGGCGCAAGCAGGAGCGGGATTCATCCGGGTGAAGGGACTCACCTTCCAGCATGCCGGGAACGCTTATCCGTTTCCGCAATTCGGCATGGTCTCGCTGGCCGGCGGCGATCACTGGATTCTCGAAGACAATACCATCGAATGGGCCAATGGCGCGGGGCTTATCATTGGCTCGGACGGGTATAGCGGCAATGCGCAGCAGGCTGGCGCGTCGCAGGTCATCCGCCGCAACACCATTCGCTATTGCGGCATTACGGGCCTCAGCGGCATGGGGACCACCAATACCCTGGTGGAAGACAATTTGATCGAGTGGTGCGGCTGGGCCGATGCCGAACGCGGCTGGGAAGCCGCCGGCGCCAAGTTCCACCGCGCGAAAAACATGCTGTTCCGGCGCAACGTGGTTCGGCACATGCGTCACGCCAATGCGGTTTGGTGGGATGTCGGAAATACCAACTGCCGCATCACCAAAAATATATTTGCCGATGTCCTGACGGTCGGCGCAGCCATCCATATGGAGATGATCCAGGATCAGAATCAGATCGACAACAACATCATCTGGGATGTCCGCAATGCCGAGCCGGGAACGCCCGGTCAGAGGGGTTGCGCGGGATCAGGCATCTTCGACAATGCCACGGACAAGCTGATCATCGCTCAAAATCTGATAGGTCGCTGCGACAATGCCGGCATCTTTGCCATCGTTCGCCCGGACCGATCACCCAGCGGCACCGGAACGGACAATAACGTCGCGAACAACATTTTCACCAAGTGCAAGTCCGCCATCGTCTTTCTCAATACAAAGAACAGGGCCGACGGAAACGTATATGTCGATATGCCCAAGGATTTCCAAGGCCTGTTCGAAGGCATCCCGTCGCCCACTTATGATCCGGACGCCTGGCAAAAGATAAGATATCGCGATCTTGCGGCTTGGCGTGCTCAGGGCTGGGACAGGAATTCCATCATTGCCGAGGCCCAGATCGATTTCGATGCCAAGACTTTGCAGTTGACCATTTCGAGCAGCAAACCGTTGCCCCGGGTGAGCGCGGTCAATCAAATACAAAGCGACATGCTGGGCAAGGCAACGGGGAAAACCAGAGTGGCGGGCCCAGTGGCAAATGCGGGGGGCTCCCAAAATGCCGATCCCCGGCTCCTTGCCTAGTCGGCGTTTTCGGACCGAGTCGCTTCAGGGGCCGGCAGGTTATGAACTTCCCAGTGAGTTCAGCTTGTATGCGAGTGTATAGCGTTCCTCATAGCAGCCGCGCGCCGGCACGCTGCCGCGATGCAGTATCGCGCCGCGCGCAACCACCAGACGTCCCCGCCGCGGCGAGATCGCCAATTCGGCGTCTTCTTCATCGGTGAAATAAATGGTTTCTCCGCCCCAATCGGGTTTCCATTCGGGGTTCGCATAATACAGCGCGGTTACGTGCTGTTCCGGCGGATTGCAATCGCGGTGCAGATAGTAACTGTCGCCATATACGCTGCAATTCACATAGGCCCGCTGATCGGTAAACTGTTCGTTTGGGAACAACCGTTCGACCGCCTGCCTTAAACTGCGGAGAAACGGGTCGACCGGGATTCTATCCATCGGAATGTCAGAAACCGGGGCGACTCCGGGTACGCCTGGCCGGCTTTTTTCCTTCCGCAGATAATGCAAGGTTCGGACGAGGCTGGCGACCTGGTCGATCATCATCTCTTCGATGACATTGTCCAAAACGAAAATCTCGCGCCCCGAAATCACCGATTTGCGAATTTTGGCTTCTGGCATTTGGATCTCGGAACTCGCAGATTTCAGCGTTAATCTTTCAGGGGCCTGGTCGAATGGCAACGGGTCCGGTCCCCGCCATCGGTGTGGTCTTCTGACGGAAATTCGCTGCCGACCAGCTACAATTCTGAAGAGGCCGCCGCGCTGGCTCCCGTTGCGCGACCGGGCAACATGGCCTACGAAAAGCGCCGCAACATAGCGGGGCCTGGTTATGCGGTGCGGACTTTTCCTGGTTTGGCTTGCACTCTTGACGCAAGGCGCGGTTGCAGCTGGACCTACCCGGGACGAGGTCATGGCGGGTGCGGTTCGCTGTGCCGGGATCGCAGACGATCGCACATGGCTTGATTGTTTTTATGGCTCCGCCCAGCCCATGCGCTCGAGTTTGGGACTTCCGCCGGCGCCGCCTGCACAGACCAAGCTGGTACCACCGCCGGGCGCCTCTTATTCCACGCCTGCTACCAATCGATACGCGCCGCCGCAAAAATCCCGCGGCTTCCTTGCCGACCTTATCGGCTCGTCCAAACCGATTGTCACCAACGTGCCTATGGAATCCTATAAGTTTGAGAGGAACGGCACTTTCACCGTGGTTCTGAAGAACGGCCAGGCCTATCGGCAGGAGGAATCCGATGTCGTCGTGGCCAAATGGAACAGGCCTGCGGCGAGCTATCTCGTAACAATCATCGGCGATGCCGCCAATTTTGAGCTCAAGGTCAAGAGCGAGCCAGGCGTCGTCTATCACGTCCGCCGCCTCTGACAGGCTGATCCTTTAGCCCGTCTCACCCCCGGGTTCGGAAAGGCTCGGGTTTAGACCTGAGTACTTCGTGATCCCTTCAGGGGTGTGGCAAATTTTCCCCGCTTCCCAACTATTGAGACTCGGAGGTTTTCGACGAGTCCGCCCTTGTGATGGGAGCGTTATCAAATTACGTCGAAAAAACAGGACGTTATGGCAGCATAAGCCCTAGTTTGTAGAGCTTCTAAAGGTGCAGCGAAATCATGGTAGCGCTGTCATTAGTTCTTGGCAGCGGTGCCAAGATTGGTTTAGCGTTCCCTCAACTCAGACAAATAATCAAAAACCTTCAGGGGGTTCCTATGAATTCAAGCACCAAATTTGCGTTGATGTGCGCTGCCAGTGTGGTGGCCCTCACCGCGGGCGCTCGCGCCCAGGAGCCGAGTACGGAAACAGTCACGGTAACCGGCTCGCGCGTCATCTCCGATATAACCTTGTCGCCGACCCCGATCACCGTGGTTACTTCCGAGCAGTTGCAGTCCACGACCCCCACCACCATCCCCGATGCCTTGAACAAGCTGCCGGATTTCATTGGCGGCTCCACGCCCCGAAATCAGGGCAACGGTTCCGGCAACGGTAGCGCCAACACGCTGAACCTGCGCAATCTCGGCCAGTCCCGCACCCTGGTGCTTCAGGACGGCCGGCGTATCGCACCGTCGCAACAAAATGGCGCGGTGAATGTGGATGCACTGCCCCAGATGCTGATGAGCCGGGTCGATGTGGTGACAGGCGGCGCTAGCGCGGTTTACGGCTCCGATGCCGTGGCCGGCGTGGTCAATTTCATTCTCGACAAGAATTTCACTGGCTTCAAATACGATATCAATGCCGGCATTTCGAAGTATGGCGATGGCGCGGAAGAGAGGATCGGTTTCGCCTGGGGTACCCCCCTGTTTGGCGGCCGCGGTCACTACGAAATGTCGATGCGCTTTTTCCAGCAGGACATGATTCCGATCGGTGCGCGTCCTTACGGCTATCAGAACAATGCCTGGGTGCAGCCCGGTAGCGGCACGGTCGCACAGCCGTTTGTCGATGTGCCCTACGGCCGGCTTTTCAATCAATCGTTGACCGGCACGATCAAGTGCGGAAACAGCTGTTCGCTGACCAATTACACGTTTGGCTCGGGTGGCCAACTCATTCCCATGACCCACGGCATTCCCACCGCCTTGTCGGGCCTGGAGTCGGGCGGCGATGGCGGTTATGCGAGTCCTGTCGATACAACCATGCAAGCCAGGCAGCGCAATGGCGAATTCTTCAACCGCTTCAGCTATGACTTCACCCCGGACGTCAACGGCTATGTTGAAGCCAGTTGGGCGGAATCGGGAGACTATTCCAAATGGACTCCGCTGACGGTCAGCTCGGCCGGCTCCCGGCCCAACACCTTCTTCACCAACAATGCCTATCTCTCCGCTCAGCAGCAGGCCCAGTTGACGGCTGCGGCCACGGCGGCCGGAAATTTCATGCCGGCGCCGGTTGCTTTCACCCCGGTCGGCGGTGTCACAAGCATCGCTCCGGCGGTTGCTGCGAATACCCCGTTCTTCTCCGCCGCCCACTATGTCAACAAGGTCGAAGGCCAGCCCGCCAGCCGCGGCGACAATGTCTATACCACCAAGGGTGTCGACCGGAATCTGACTATGACCGTAGGTCTGACCGGAAAGCTCGCCAGCTTGAACTGGGAGGCCTTTTACAGCCACCAGGATAGCCGGGTGACCGTCAGCGATCCCCAGAACACCAACAACGCCAGATATATGGCGGCGCAGGACGCGGTTATTGCGCCCGCCGGCCTCAAGATCAATGGCGTGGATGTGGGCGGCACGGTCCAGTGCTGGGTCACCACTCAGGCGCAGTTCGCCTCCCTCTATCCGGGATGCGTACCGATCAACACGTTTGATCCCAACGGCATTTCCCAGACTGCCTTCAACTACCTGAAAACGAATACCTTCTGGTCGCTGACACAAGAGCTGGACAATATCGGCGGTCACATTTCGGGTGGTTTGTTCGGCCTGGGCCTGCCGGCCGGCGAGATCACGGCCGCGCTTTCGGCGGAAATGCGCTGGCGCACCTATAATCTGAAAACCAATGCCCTGCCGACGGACTTTGTCAATTGCACAGGCTTGCGCATGTGCACCGTTAACGGCGGCGCCGCACCCGCGCTGTGGACCCAGAATGTCAATGCGCCCGTCAGTGTCGCCGACAATGTCTGGGAGACGGCGCTTGAGCTCAATGTGCCCGTCCTCAAGGACTTTCCGCTCGCGGAGGATTTGAACGTCGACATCGCCGGCCGCTACACCAGCTATTCCATTTCGGGCGAGGCCCAGACCTGGAAGATCGGTGTCAACGACAGGATCAACGATACAGTCCGTGTGCGCGGCACGATGTCATACGATATTCGTGCGCCAAACTTGAATGACCTGTTCCAGCCGACGGGTATCTCCTCGACCGGATTCTTCGACCTGTTGACCGGCGGCAACAACAGCACCCAGCTGGTCAACAAAGGCAACGCCACCTTGAAGCCGGAGGTCGCCCATACCTATACGCTGGGCGTGGTGTTGACGCCGGATTTCATTCCCGGCTTTACCACCTCGCTGGACTATTACCAGACCCATATGTCGCAGGCGATCACCAACATCAGCTATCAAACCACGAGTGTCCAACAGCTCTGCATCAACAGCGCCCCCACCTACAGTTCGCCCTTCTGTTCGCTGGCGGTCCGTCCTTTCGCGCCGGGCTCGCCGCAGTTCACCACCACCGCCAACTATCCGAGCCAGGTTCTCAGTTCGCCGATCAACAGCGCCCTGATTCAGATGGAAGGTTGGAACTTCGAAGCGGACTATAATTTTGACTGGGTCGATGTGTGGGACGCCATACCGGGTTCGGTGAGCTTGCGGCACTTGGTGACCTACCAGCCCGTGCTGCAGTCCCAGAATCTGCCGGGCACCGCCTTTGTCTGGACTTCCCAGCCCAAGACCCGCATGACCACCTTCATCAGTTACCAGGTCGGTGATTGGGGATTTGATGTGCAGAACCGCTGGTTGGCCGGCGCGAAGAAGGCGACCGGTTTCGTCAACCAGATTTACGTCATACCGCGTCTTAACAGCAACAACGTGACGGACTTTACGATTAACCGCAGGTTCGATCTGTGGGGTGGTTCCTCCAACTTCTATTTCAACATCCAGAATATCGGCAATACACGTGCGCCGCTTCAGGGCGCCAACCCGTCGGTGCCGGGCCTGTTCTATCCCACGCCGACGCTTTACAGCGACATGGGCCGGTTCTTCACTATCGGCCTCAAGGGTAACTTCTAGTTGCCGCCATTGTTTGCCTGGGATCGGCGCCGCGGAAGCGGCGCCGGTCCTTTTTGAACGACGCGGCCGGGGGAAACGATGGGCGAACAGCGTTTTCCCCTAAGCCGCCGCGCTGCTTTGCTTGTGTCGGCAGCCGGTGGAGCAGCTGCCCTGACAAACACGGCGCAAGCGGCTGACGGAACCAAGATCGGTTCGCATCAAGATCCAGGCAACTGCAGCACGCCGCGTTCCGCAATAGCCAACACGCAGTATGGCAAGGTGCGGGGTTATCTGGACGGCGCGGTTTTTACCTTTAAAGGCGTGCCCTACGGACAGGACACCGGCGGCGAAAACCGTTGGCTGCCTGCCAAGCCGCCATCGTCGTGGGATGGCGAATATCCCGCCCTAATCTATGGCGGGAACTGTCCGCAAACGCTGCACAATTTCAAGGCGGTTGAAACCTCGTTCCTGTTTGACTGGGATGATGGGTATTTAAGCGAGGACATGCTCAAGCTGAACATCTGGACCTCCAGCCTGTCGGGAAAACGCCCCGTGATGGTTTATCTTCACGGCGGAGGGTTCAGCTTCGGTTCCGCCTACGAGCTGCCGTCTCATGACGGCGCCCAAATGGCGCGCCATCACAATGTGGTACAGGTCTCCGTCAATCACCGTTTAAATGCCCTCGGCTTTCTGGATGTGTCGGAGATCGGCGGTCCCGCCTATGCGGAGTCCGCCAATGTCGGCATGACCGACCTGGTCGCGGCGCTGCGTTGGATCAAGACCAATATCGCCAATTTTGGCGGTGATCCCGATTGCGTGATGATTTACGGGCAGTCGGGCGGCGGTTCGAAGGTGACCTGTCTCATGGGCATGCCGTCCGCCGCCGGCCTTTTCCATCGCGCCTGTGTGCAGTCGGGCGGCGGCGGCAATTTCGCAAGTGTTGAGCAGGCACGCGCGTTGACACGCCAGGTCATGGTGGAGCTGGGTCTTCAGCCCAATGACATGGCCGGCTTGCAAAAGACGGAATGGTCCAAGCTCTATGCCGCGGGCCAGGCGGCAATCGCCAAAATCAACGGCAGCACGGCGCCCGCGGGCGGAATGGGCTTTCCTCCCAGTCCAAATCCACGTGTCGGATGGGCCCCGGCCATGGATGGCAATGTGGTGCCGTTGCGGCCCTTCTATGATGCGGCGCCAGAGATATCGAAAAACATTCCGTTGATGATCGGCTCTGTCAGTGAAGAGGGCACAAGTTTCCGGTCCAATCCCGGCGAAGCGGAATGGCGCGGGAACCTCGCAAAGACCTATGGTGAGACAAAGGCAAATGCCCTTGCAGATGCCATGAAGAAAGCCAGTCCGCGAAAAGCCATTCGGACTCTCTCATATGGGGTCGCTGGACTTGGCCAACGCAATAACGTCGAGCGCATGGTCCGGTTAAAACACGCATTGGGCGGTGCGCCTGTTTATCAATACTGGTTTACCTGGCAGTCGCCCCAGCTCGATGGCGTTGCGGGAGCGTGGCACACATCGGAGTTGGCTTTTTGTTTTGACAATACCAAGCGTTGCGAGCAGGGCACCGGCAACACGCCGGAAGCACAGGCTCTGGCGAAAACCATGGCGACAGCCTGGGCCAACTTCGCCGCTACGGGTAACCCAAGTCAGCCCGGTTTGACTTGGGCGCCGACGGATCCGACCAGTATGCAGACAATGGTTTTCGACAATCCGTGTCGCATGATCAACGATCCTCACGGCAGCGTTCGGCGGATATTGCTTTCCTAGGCTATCGCGAATCGATCTTGCCTGGGTGCGCCTCGTGGCCAACGGGTTCGCGAATTTTGCGACGTCCAGTACCGGCACGTGGGCGCACCAACGCGGACAAGCGTCTGCCGACCTCTTCCGATTGGTGATGGATTGCAGATGAATCGCGGGCCGCGCCATCGCGCTTGGCGAAAAGGCGCGTTCGCGGACATGGCGCCAAATATCATGGTCTTCCGGACCGGGCACGACACGCAAGGGGGCCATCAGACCCCGTGCGAAATTTATGGCGCGGTGGCAGAGGTCGTGACGACTGTTGGGACTTGTGCCGGGGTCGTCGAATTCCCGCCGCCGGCAGTGGCGATGAGAATCCCTGCGCCCAGTACACCCAGGCCGCCGAATACCAGCCACTCCCTGTCACCCGCTTGGGCCTTGTGCACGCCAGCCGGCATGCCCGGCGCAAGCGGATCCGCAAAGGCGGTCGCTGAGATAGAGAGGGAGATGGCAATACTGATCGCGGCCGCTTGAGCATGAAATTTGCGCATGTTTTCCCCCTCGAAATTTGTTTTTGTCTGCGTATATAATGGCATAGTAGCGCTACCAGAAAAAAGGGGTGAATGCTGATAATTTGTCAAATCAGCGTTCTTTTCGCGCCACTTGGCGGGATCCGGCTGGGCATGCAGAGCGATCTTGCCTAAGCGCGCCATGGTGGGGGGCGGATTTGCGGCCGCGGCTGCAAAATACCAAGCTGTACCGCGGCAGCGGAGGAGAGAAATGGAACGCCGGCAGTTTTTAGGTGCATCGGCTGCAACTATGGCGGCTCTAACCGTCAACGGTGGCGCCCTCGGGCAACCCCGGCGCAAGCCCAATTTCATCATTATTCTCTGCGATGACTTGGGCTGGGGCGATATCGAGCCGAATGGTGGGAAGAATGTCCCAACGCCGAACATCAACCGGATGGCGGCAGAGGGAAATCTCCTGACGGACTATTATGCGCCGCAGAATATCTGCACGCCATCGCGCGCGGGTCTCTTGACCGGGCGCTATCCGATCCGTACCGGCCTGGCTTACAGTGTGATTCTGCCGAATGATGATCGGCGGCTGCCTCTTTCCGAGGTGACAATTCCCGCTGCGCTCAAATCGGCAGGATACGTCAGCGCTCTATTTGGAAAATGGCACCTGGGCCATACGGGCCCGAGCTGGCAACCCACCCGTCACGGATTCGACAGCTTCTTTGGCCTGCAGTACAGCCACGATATGAAGCCCCTCATGCTCTATACCGACAACGGTCCGGATCAGGAGCCGACGCGGGAGGCCGTCATAGAGGACCAGCTGCAGGAACGATTCTATGTTGCTGCCGAAAAATTTATCACTGATCATGCAAACCGGCCGTTCTTCGTCGAACTGGCACTGAGCGCGCCGCATTTGCCGAATTATCCGGACGCACGCTTTCGCGACAAGACCATGGGGGGCGCATATGCCGACACGGTCGTGGAAATCGACACGATTGTCGGACGTCTTATGGGGCACCTGAGGTCTCTGGGCATCGAGCGCGATACGCTGATGATTTTTACCTCGGATAATGGTCCCTGGTATGAAGGTTCAACCGGAGGTCTGCGCGATCGCAAGGGCAATGCGGCCTATGACGGCGGATATCGCGTACCTTGTATTGCTCGCCAGCCCGGTATCGTGAAAGCCGGTCAGCGCTCCAATTCCATCGCAATGGGCATCGATTTCCTCCCGACCTTCTGCGCCATGGCTGGGGTCCCCAATCCGCAGGGCGTCGAACTGGATGGCCGGGATATCTCGGCAGTCCTGACCCGGGGCGCGGCTTCACCGCACGATCAACTGCTGCTGTTCAGCGACGAGGATGTCGTGGCTATTCGTACGCAGCGGTGGAAATATGCGGCGCGTACCCATTACCGTACGGCATTGGCGTCGCTGGAAAATGTGGGTTACCCGCAACTGTATGATGTCAGCAAGGATATTTCCGAGAATTATAGCGTTGCCAGTCTCTATCCAGACGCGCTTGCTGACATGCAAAAGCGGATGACGGCCGCCCGCGCCCAGTTCGGCCCGTTGAAAGCCAGGCAAATTCCGAAGGTATTTCGCGATCGAATGGTGCAATCGCTTAAAGAACAGCTATCCCTGGATTAAGACGATGCCTGCTGCTTCTGCGGCTATCCAGCATGTCTTGAAGACAGCCACAAATGCCTTGCAAAACAGGGATTTGTTGGCGGCGGAGAGCATTCTGGCGCCCTTTTTTAGCGGCAGACTGCCCGCCAGCCCAGATTTGTTGAACCTCGCAGGTACCCTGCGGATGAATCAGGGCCGCGTAGGAGACGCAGCGAATTTGTTCAGCCAAGCCGCAACAGCGGCGCCACGCGAGCCCACTTTTGCTTTCAACTTGGGGCTGGCGCTGGCCCGTCTCGGCAAGAGCGAAGAGGCTGAAGCGGCGTTGCGTGTTGCTCTGGAATACGCGCCCGAATTCGTGCCGGCTCTATTTGAATTGGGCGCCCTGTTGCACCGGTCCAGGAGATTGGAAGAGGCGGAAAGGAGGATTCGCCAAGTGCTTCGGAAAGTGCCGAGCCATGCCCATGCAGAACTGGCTTTGGCGGCAATACTTGTCGATGATCACCGTCCTGGTGAAGCGGAAGCGGCGTCACGCCGTGGTCTCGAGCTCGCAGTGGAGCCCCGCCTCAAGGCGCAATTATACTTACAATTGGCGCAATCACTACGCCGGCAGCGGAAGGACAGCGAGGCGCTTTCAGCGCTCGATAGCGCGGAAGCAATCGATCCGGGCCTGCCGAATCTCGCACGCCACCGGGCCGAAGGACTGCAAAATGTGGGCCGCTTCAATGAAGCAGTTGCGATTTTCGAGAAGGAAATTGCTCGCACGCCTGCTGATCCGGGACTGCATCTCGACTACAATTCTCTGCTCTATCAGTTGGACCGCGGCGGGGAATTTCTAAAATCCTATGATCGCTGTCCGGAAAGTCGAGAACTTCTTCTGGGCAAGGCCTATCTGCTTGCCCGGGAAAAGAGATTTGCGGAAGCGTATGCCCTTTATTCGCAGCTGCAGGCCCGCGAGCCTGGCGATCGACTGGCCGCAATTGGTGCCGCCGAAGTCATGTCGATGATGGGCCATCATGCCGAGGCGCTCAAGATGTTCGAGGCCGTCCTCGCGCGTCACGGTAGTGATGCAAAGCTGCTTGGCCTGGCCGCCAGGCCGGCACTCCAGAGCGGCGATCCGCAAAAAGCGGCGCGATTTTGCGAAAAGGGACTGGAAATCGCGCCAAATGAGTCATCCTGCTTGGCGATGATGAGTATCGCATCGCGCATGATGGAGGATGAGCGAGACGAGGCGATCAACGGCTACGATACCCTGGTGCGAAGCTTCGACCTCGAGCCACCGGACGGCTTTTCAGACATGGCCGACTTTAATGCCGAATTGAACGCGTCGTTAGACCGCCTTCACCCCGATAGTCGAGAATTGATCAATCAAAGCCTGCGCGGCGGAACTCAGACGCCGGGCCACCTGTTTCCCACCGGCCTGCCGTTGGTTGCTCGCCTGAAACAGCGGATCGACCAGGCCGTGGCGCGCTATATTGCCGAACTTGGTGCCGACCCTCGCCACCCTTTTCTGTCGCGGCGGGCCCAAAATTTCCGCTATTCCGGCTCTTGGTCGTCACGCCTGCGCGATAGCGGGTTTCATGTAAATCACATCCATCCCGACGGCTGGATCAGCTCTTGCTACTACGTATCGGTGCCGGCGATTGTGCAGAATGAAACCGCGAAGGAAGGATGGATTAAGTTCGGCGAGCCCGAGCTTGATGTTGTGCTAAAGCATCCCGTCCGCCGAACCATTCAGCCGGTAGCCGGCAGGCTGGTGCTGTTTCCTTCCTACATGTGGCACGGCACAATTCCCTTTAGAGACAAGGCGGCGCGCACCACGATTGCTTTTGATGTGGTTCCTAAACCTTAGTGCCGGTCCCGAAATTCGTGTTGGTACTAGTGTTGGTATGCGTATCGGTCGAGCGTTTAACCATTGCATTGACCTAATAAATTCCTTCCTGTGGTTTTTGCCGGGCCCGCCAATGTATTGCCGCCGAAGGGCGGCAGGGCATTGATGCCGAGCACGCCGCGCGACAACGGCTTGAGGCGTGCGAGGCCCAAAGCCGCTCATGACGGACGCGCTAGGTTGTTTGTTTTGCGCCGCTGTGCGGCGGGGCCACCATTTCGCTTCGCTTATGGCGCGCATGCAGCTTATTGGTTTTGCGCCGCCAGGCGGGAAAGCGCGACGGTCAGCTTTCAAAAGGAGGTCAGGGTCAGAATTCCAGAAAACTCAATAAAAACAGATGATTAGGATTGTGCCCGCTAGGCGGGCAGGTGCCTGGCTGTCGGTGGGAATGCGCCAGCGATATGCGGCAGATCAATGCCAAAAATCGGCCAGATGGAATTTTGGGCGGTCAGCGACCTGTAAGCTTGGTTGGAGCAGGCTGGGATCATGAAGCGTGGAATTTTGCTTTTTATTGCCATTGTTGCCTGGGGCCTGGGTTCGCAGGCGCTGGCGCAATTGGCGAGCCGCTATCATCTGCCGGGCGATTTCGAGGGCGCGGTAGACCAGGAAGGCGCGCGCGAGGCGGTGAGGCGCGGAGACGCCGCGCCTTTTGCCCAAATTCTGCCCAAGGTGCGCCGGCAGATAAAGGGCGAGATTGTCGGCCAGAAGCTTGAACAGCATCAGGGCGTTTGGCTCTACGAGTTCCGTGTCATCGGATCCGGCGGCCACATGCTTTACCTGCATTTCCGCGCCCGTACCGGCCAAGCCTACGACGTCAGGCCGGTGCCATGAAGGTTTTGCTGGTTGAAGATGATGCCCGCATCGCGCGCAATCTGTCGGCGGCGCTGCACAAGGCCGGTTATGCGGTCGATCGGGAGTCCGACGGCAACGAGGCTTGGTTCAAGGGCGATGTCAACAACTATGACGCCGTGATCCTGGATCTGGGCCTGCCGGGATTGGACGGGCTTTCCGTGCTGCGCCGCTGGCGCCAGGCGGGGCGCGATTTCCCCATCCTGGTCCTGACCGCGCGTGGCAACTGGACCGAACGGGTAGAAGGCATCGAGGCGGGAGCAGACGACTATCTGCCCAAGCCGTTCCAGATGGAAGAGGTCATGGCGCGGCTGCGCGCCATCACCCGCCGCGCCGCCGGGGCCGCCGATCCGGTACTGCGCGCCGGGCACATCGCGGTCGATACAAGGCAGCAATGCATCAGCGTCGCCGGCGTGCCGGTGGATTTGACGCCGCATGAATACCGGTTGATGCTTTATCTCGCGCACAATCCGGGACGCGCAGTGTCGCAGTCCGAACTGCTGGATCACCTTTACGGCGGCGATGCGGATTTCACCACCAACAGCGTCGAGGTTCTGGTAAGGCGCGTGCGCCGCAAGATCGGCGCGGAGATGATCGAAACGCGCCGGGGTTACGGCTATGTGCTGCGCGGGAACATCCCATGAGACTGGGATCCCTTCGTTTGCGTCTTCTGTCCGCGGCCACGCTGGCTCTGGTCACGGCCCTGGTGCTGATGGGCGTTCTCCTGGTTCATCTGTTCGAGCGGCATGTCACACGACATTATGACGAGGAGCTGCAATCCTTTTTGCGTCAGCTGGCTGCGGCGGTGGAATTCACCCGGGACGGCCGCGTTGCACTGGACAACCATCTTCAGGACGCCCGCTTCGGCGAACCGCTGAGCGGACTCTATTGGCAGATCGAGGAAGACAAGACCGGCCTCATCCTGACTTCCCGGTCCTTGTGGGACACGCGGATTCCCCTGCCAAAGGATCCCATCGATGACGGTCAGCCGGACTCCCATGTTCTGCCGGGGCCGGGTGGGCAGACCTTGCGAATCCAGGAACGCCAAGTCGTATTCGACTCGCCCTCGGGCAGCCGGGCTTTGCGCATGGCGGTCGCCCTCAATGACAACGACATCACGGTGGCCGGCCAGGCCTTTGCTCGCGACCTGTGGCCGTCACTGGGGGCGGTGGGCGTGCTGCTGCTGGCCGCCACCTGGTTTTATATCGGCATCGGTTTGCGCCCTCTGGACAGCATCCGGCGCAGCATCCAGCGGGTTCGGGCCGGCAAAGCCCGGCGCTTGGAAGGTGATTTTCCCTCCGAATTGCAGCCGCTGGTTCAGGAGGCCAACGATCTGCTTGCGGCGCAGGATGATTCTCTTGCCCGCGCCCGCGCCCGCGCCGCCGACCTGGCGCATGGCCTTAAAACGCCGCTTGCAGTTCTGCAGTCCGATGCCGACCGCCTGCGCGGCGCCGGGCACGGCGAGATCGCCGATGAGATTGGCCAGCTTGTCACCCAGATGCGCCGTCACCTTGAACGCGAACTGGCGCGTGTGCGCCTGCGCCAGCGCAGTTCCCGGCCGACACCGCTGAAGCCGATCGTCGAGCGGCTGGTGGCTGTTTTCCGGCATCTGCCGCGCGGCAAAGTCCTGACCTGGTCGCTTTCGGCCGATGATGGGCTGAGCGTCGCGGCCGACGTCGAAGATCTGACCGAGCTTCTGGGCAACTTGCTGGACAATGCGCACAAATGGGCGGCGACCGGTGTGAGCGTCAAGGCCGAAGCGGTGGCTGGTCTCGTGCGCCTTTCCGTCCTGGACGATGGTCCGGGCGTGCCGGATGGCGCGCTGGCCGCGCTGGCCGGTCGCGGCGTGCGTCTGGACGAAGACAAGCCGGGCACGGGCCTGGGGTTGGCCATCGCCCGGGACATTGTCGAGGCCTGCGGCGGGAAACTGGCTTTCGCAAATCGCCCCGAAGGCGGGTTTGCCGCCACGGTCGAATTTACCTCTCAACCCGGCGGTGCAGGTCATGAATAGAACAGCGATTTTTCTTGTCTCCGCGATGGCACTGGCTGGGCCCGTTCATGCGCAGCATCTTGCAGTCACACCACAACAGACATTGCGGCTAGGAATTCAAACCGCTCCTGTCACGCCGTCAAAAGCCAAGACCATGGTTTCGCTGCTGGGCCGTGTGACACCCGCGCCCGGCGCGCGAATGCCTGTCTCCGCGCCTTTTGCGGGGACCGTGAAGCTGTTGCAGCGGCTGGAGGGCGAACGCGTAAAGAAGGGTGATGCCCTGATTGTGATTGTCAGCATCGAAATGCGCGAGGCGCTGGCGAAGTATGAAGGAGCGCAGGCCCATTACCGCACGGCCAAGGCGGCGGCAAGCCGTGCCCGTGCCTTGGTGAATGAGGGCATCGCTCCCGCCAGCCGCGCCGAGGAAACCGATGCAACCGCGGCCGCCGCCGCGGCCGAGCTGGCGTCGCTGCGCACCACAATGGGACGCGTCAGCCGGCCGGGCGAAGGTGAATACAGCCTGACGGCGCCGGTTGATGGCCGCATCGCCGCCATCTCGGTCTCCGCCGGCGAGCAGGTTGCCGCCATGCAGCCCGTTCTGGCGCTGGATACGGGCAACCAGCTCTGGGTGGAAGCGGCGCTCCCCGTCCATGCCATCGGCCAGATTAAGGCGGGTGATCGCGGCACCGTGGAGGGCACGCAGATTTCCGGCACAGTGGTCGCCGCCGGCGCCAGCATCGATTCCGTGACGCGCAGCGCCATGGTGCGCGTGCGCCTGGAGAGCGCCGCCCAGCTGGTGCCGGGGCAGACGCTGCGCCTGTCCGTCTCCACCGGGGCGGATGCGGGCAGCTTCGACGTTCCGCGCGGGGCGCTTGCGCAGCTGAAGGGCGCCGATGTTGTGTTCGTTTGGGAAAAAGGCGGGTTCGAAACTGTGCCTGTGCGCATTCTTGCGCGCGGCCCGGTCTTTTTCACAGTGACCGGGCATTTGAACAGGACAGATCGCGTTGCCGTCACAGGCGTGACCGAACTCAAGGCCATGGGGCTGCAGGACTAGCCATGCTGCGCCGACTTGTCGAATTTGCTCTCAGCCAACGCCTGCTTATGCTTGTGCTGGCGGCCCTTCTGGCGGCGGGCGGCGGCTATGCCTTCAGCCGGTTGCCGATCGATGCCTATCCCGACATTTCCACCACCCAGGTCAAACTGATCCTCAAGGCGCCCGGCATGACGCCGGAAGAGGTGGAGCAGCGAGTGATTGCGCCGTTGGAACTTGAGCTTCTCGGCATTCCCAACCAGGTGATCCTGCGGTCCATCGCCAAATACGCCATTGCCGACATCACCATCGATTTCACCGATACCAGCGATGTCTATTGGGCGCGCCAGCAGGTCGGAGAGCGGCTATCCGGCGTGATGAGTCAATTGCCGGCCACGGTATCGGGCGGTCTTGCGCCGATCGCCACGCCGCTCTCGGAAATCTTCATGTTCACTATCGAAGGCGGAACCTTGTCGTCCTCGGAGCGGCGGACCTTGCTGGATTGGACCATCCGTCCCGCGCTGCGCACCATTCCGGGCGTCGCCGACGTCAATGCGTTGGGCGGCCATGTTGTCACGTTCGAAGTCGTGCCCAACGACGCCGCCTTGCTGTCGGCGCACCTGCGCATCTCCGATCTGCGCGCCGCGATCGAGCAGGCGAACCGCAATGA
This sequence comes from uncultured Alphaproteobacteria bacterium, assembly GCA_966096025.1. Lineage (GTDB taxonomy): Bacteria > Pseudomonadota > Alphaproteobacteria > Micropepsales > Micropepsaceae > Rhizomicrobium. The sequence goes on from CBHTTW010000001.1 coordinate 27,176, forward strand.
CGGCGCCGGACGCGTCAGCGACGGCGAGGAGGCGCTGATTGTCCGCGCGGTTGGCGCAATTCGCACGTTGGACGATCTGCGCGAGGTGATGGTCGGCGTGCGGGACGGCGGCCATGTTCGCCTGGGCGATGTGGCCGAGGTGAAAACCGGTTCGCTCACGCGCTACGGCGCTGTGACGCGAGGCGGCGCCGGCGAGGCCGTGGAAGGGCTGGTGCTGGGCCTTCGCGGCGCCGATACCGGCCAAGTCGTCGCGGGTGTTCGCGCCAAGCTCGATGAGCTTCAGGCCAATATGCCGGCGGGCGTGACGCTGCACGTCTTCTACGACCGCGCCGACCTTATCGGCCAGGCTGTCGCTACCGTCCAGCATGCCCTGATCGAAGCCACCGTGCTGATCGTGATTTTGCTTGTTCTTTTTCTGGGCAATATCCGCGCCGCCTTGGTGGTGTCGTTGACGCTGCCTTTCGCCGCGCTCACCACCTTCCTGATGATGCGGCTCTTCGGGCTCACCGCAAATCTCATGAGCCTGGGGGGGCTTGCCATCGCCATCGGCATGCTGGTGGACGCCGCCGTGGTGGTGGTGGAAAATACCGTGGAGCAACTTTCCCACCATCGTGAGGATAGTGGGACGCCCAAACTGAACCTGGTTTTTCGCGCGGTGACGGAGGTGTCGGTGCCGGTGGCCTCCGGAATTGTCATCATCTGCCTGGTGTTCTTGCCACTTCTCGCGCTGCAGGGGCTGGAGGGCAAACTGTTTTCTCCGGTGGCGTTGACCATCGTCTTCGCCTTGTCCGGCTCGCTTTTGCTGTCGTTGACGCTGATTCCGGTGATCGCCTCGCTCCTGCTGAAACCGGGTGCGCATGACGAGGCTTGGCTTATGCGCAAGTTGATGCCGCTCTATTCTCGCGCCCTGGCGGCCGCCCAGGAGCAGCCGCGCCGCCTGTTCATCGGAGTCGGCGTGGGGTTGCTGGCGGCAGCGGCGGCCTATCTGGCTGTCGGCAAGACATTCATGCCGACCATGGACGAAGGTTCGGTCGTTATCCAGGTCGCCAAGCTGCCCTCGATCAATCTGGAACGCTCGATGGCTTTGGATACGGCAATCCAGAAGGCAATCCTGGCCGATGTACCGGATGTGGCGGAGGCGATATCGCGCACCGGCAGCGACGAGATCGGCCTGGACCCGATGGGGCTGAACGAAACCGACCTGTTTCTGATGCTGAAACCGCGCAGCGAATGGACGCTCGACAGCAAGGGCGCGATCATAGAGGCGCTACGCAAGGTGATGAAAGACTTTCCCGGCGTGAACTATTCCTTCACCCAGCCGATCGAGATGCGGACCGCGGAAATGCTGACCGGCAGCCGTGGGGACTTGGCGATCAAACTGTTCGGGCCGGATTTGGCCATGCTGGGAAGGCTTGGCGAACAGATACGCGCCACGGTACAGGCCGTGCCGGGCGCGGCGGAGGTTCTCACCATCGCGGACGACAAGGTTCTGTATCTGCAGACCGATATCGACCGGATGGCGGCAGGCATGGCGGGCCTGCCGGTGCAGGCGCTGCAGGAGGAAATGCGCGCGCGGCTGGAGGGACTGCCGGCCGGCATTGTCACGCTGGCGGCGCGGCGCACGCCCATCATGATCAAGGGCGATCCCGAGTTGCGCATCCGGCCTGAACTGTTCGACGCGCTGGCTGTGAGTACCGACAATGGCGGCATCGTGCACATTTCGGACGTCGCGCATATCAGCCAACCGCAGGGCCCCGTGCGCATTCAGCGGGAGAACGCCTCGCGCTTCGCCACCATTCAGGCCAATGTTGCCGGACGCGATCTGGTCGGCTTCGTTACGGACGCCCAGAATGCCGTGGCGGCCAAGGTAAAGCTGCCGACGGGCTATCGCCTGGAATGGAGCGGGGAATTCCAGAACCAGCGCCGCGCCGCCGCACGATTGATGGTGGTGGTGCCGTTGGCGCTGGGGCTGATCTTTCTCGTGTTGTTCGCCACATTGGGGTCGGTGCGCCAGTCGCTTTTGATCCTGGCCAATATCCCGCTGGCCCTGATTGGCGGCATGCTGCTGCTTTTTCTTTCGGGCCATTACCTGTCGGTGCCCGCCTCCGTGGGATTCATCGCGCTTCTGGGGATTGCGGTGCTGAACGGCCTGGTGCTGATCGTTCATTTCAACCAGTTGCGGGCGCAGGGCTTGCCGCTGCGCACGGTCGCCTATGAGGGCTCGCGTCGCCGTCTGCGCCCCGTTTTGATGACGGCGTCCATCGCCGCGCTGGGCCTGGTGCCGCTTCTGTTCGCCACCGGGCCAGGGTCGGAGATTCAGAAGCCGCTGGCCATTGTGGTGATCGGTGGATTGATCACATCCACTGTGCTGACGCTGTTCGTGCTGCCGATCCTGTTCGAGCGCCATGGTGTGTCGCGGGAGGAGATACGGTGAACCAGGTTAAACTTACCTTGCTCTGCCCTGCCGCGCTCAGCGATCGTGTCTTGGACGCGGTGAGGGATGGCGGCGGACTCGCCCACGGCTTCGCCAGTTTTCCCGCCAGCGGCCACGGCCGCGAATTCATCAACGCCAGCCTGCGTGAAAAGGTGCGCGGGTGCGTCGACACCACGATCATCATGATGGTCCTTCCGGCCGGCGCTGCGGACACTCTGCTGGCCGGACTCAGGGGCCGTTTTTCCAACCCGCAGCTCGTCTATTGGATTGAGCCGATGCTTGCCTTTGGAGATTTGGGATGAAACGTTATTTCGCCGCCCTTGCGCTCGTGTTGGGCGCCGCCCCGCTACAGGCACACCCGCCGGTATCCTCGCCCAGCCTGGCGTTCCTGCCGCCGGATTCCATCGTCGGCGAACTTCTGGCGCTATCTCCGGACGTGCGCCGCGCCGACGCCATGCTGAATTCCGCGCAGGCCGAGGCGCGCGCGCGCCAAGCGGGGCCCCATGAATTCACCTTTCACGGCGAGTATCACTCGCGTTCCACCAACCTGGACGGGCGTCTGAATGAATGGGCGCTTGGCGTCAGCCGCGGCATCCGCCTGCCCGGCAAGGCCGATGCCGACGATAATATCGGCAGATACACTATCGCGGTTGCGCAGAACGGCTATGGCGACGCCCGTCACCAGACCGCGACCTTGCTCAAGGAACTTTGGCTGGGTTGGGTGCTGGCGGAGGGCGACGCGAATCTCGCAAAAAACGAGATCGCCACTTACGAGCGCCAGCTCGCCGCCACCCAGCGCGCGCGCCAACTGGGCCAGGCTGCGGCGCTGGAAGTCGAGCAGCTCCAGGCGGCCTTGGCGCAGGCCCGGGTTCAGGCGGCACAGGCCGAACAGGTCCGGCGCGACATGCGCATGACGCTGGGACGCAGTTTCCCATCCCTGGCCTTGCCCCTCGCGGCCCCAGCCATGCCCGATCCGGCCGCGCCGCCCGGCAACTGGGACGATTGGCGGGCGGCCGTGCTGGACGACAATCATGAGGTCAAGCTCGCGCGAAGCGAGGCGGACCGCCGCGTTTGGCTGGCACGGCGCGCACATCTCGACCAATTGGCGGACCCGACACTGGACCTGCGCACTTTCTCGGACATGGGCGGTCATGAGACGGGCTTCGGCGTGGGTTTTTCCATTCCCCTCGGCGGGGCGCTGCGTCAGGCCAGTGCCGATCAGGCCAGCGCGGAGGCGGCGGCTGCCTCGGTCAGTGCGCACAAGATTCAGCGCGACGTGGAGATTGCGGCGGATCGTGATGTGATCAACGCGCAGCAGGGGCTGGAAGCCTGGCGTCAGGCTGAATTGGCCGCGCAGAGCAGCAAGGCCGTGATCGCGCGCATGCAGAAGGCGTATGAGCTGGGGGACCAGGGATTGATGGAGCTGCTGATCGCGCGCCGTCAGGACTACGACATGCGCCGCAGCGAGGCGCACGCACGGGGCTCCGCCCATTCCGCCGTGTTGCAGCTTCTGATCGATTCGCACCGGATATGGGGTTTGTCGGACGAGGAATGAGGGCTCTGTCCTTGTTGGGGAAAATTATTCCTGAGGAATCCATCTCCCCTGAAAAAGCCAGATGCCTTAGTACTTATAGGCCGTCTGCATCCACAATACCGACTTCTGTTCTACAAAGCATGCCGTTGAGCATGACGCCGATCTCCGGGATGCGTTGCAAGTCTATCTGACCCATGCGCGTGACGCCGCCGCCTGGCGATAGGGAAGGATCTTTCCGGACTCCCAGTCCGCGCACTTGGAATTGGCGTCGCAATGTATGGCCGTCGGCGCTCAGTCTTTGCGGAGGAGCCAGAGGATTTCGTTTTCGATCAGCCGGTTCTGAATCGGGCTGTCAAAGACTTTGTCGCCATGACCCATATTCATATAGATCATGCGGTATTTGGTGTTGGTCCAGACCACGGGAACGTCACCGTCCTTGTCGGTGATCATGCTCTTGATGCCGAGCGGATAGTTGGACGGGTCCATGGTGAGCAGGACATGGATGTCCGGCGCCAGGCGCGGGCTGGGACGCCAGGAATACCATTCATTGGTGGGCGAGACGAAACTTTGGGGAAGTCCCCTGGTGATGGGGCTCGCCATGTCGTCGACGTTCAGTTTGGCCGGCAAGGGCGGCCAATTGTTGATGCCGAAAACGCCGGCGCCGATGAAATTGCGAAACCAGGTCCATTTGAAGTTCCGGTCGGTATAGGCCGAGACATGGCAGCCCAGCCAGGCGCCTCCGTTTTCCATGAATTTCTCGAACGCGGCGCGTTGAGCGGGGTTGCTGGGGAAATCGTTGAGCCAGACCACCATCTGGTACTGCGCCAGTTTCTGGTCGTTGAGGTCGTTCCAGTCTGTGGTGGCCTCGATACGGAAATTGTGCCGGTCGGCCCGCTCCGCCAGGAAGCGCAAGGCTTGCGTGGCAAAAAGCATGTGATCGTTCTCGACATTGAGCGAGAAGAAAACCAGGACGCGCGGCGGCTGGGCGGGCGCCTGGGCGGGCGCCTGGGCGGGCGCCTGGGCGCGGGTGCCGGAGGCAAAAAGCAATGTGAGACAGAGTACGATGGAGACGAAAAGCTTTTTCATTGGCCGGCGCCCCAGAAGATGGCGTTGCGGAAGAGCGTCACGAAATTGGCATCGTCAAACAGCCCGGCGTGATGGCCCATGAAGATATAGACGTTGCGGGCTTTATACTTGGGGTTGGACCAGATGACGGGATGGTCGCCGCCCATTTTGATCATGGTATTGGGCTGGTAGCTGGCTTCGTCCACCGTGCCGATGACATGGACATTTGGGCGCGGTGAGCGGTCCCAGGTGTACCACTCCTCCTTGGCGATGACGAAGGACTCGGGCAGTCCCTTGGCCAGCGGATGGTTGCGGTCCTCGATCCGCACGGTTGCGCGGGCGAAGTTGGGCAGATAATGGGTGAAGCGTATGCCGCCCATGAAATTGGAGAACCAGGGCGACATGGGCCAACCATCGAAATCGCCCAAAAGAGCGGCATGGTGAAAGCCCATCCAGCCGCCTTTGCCTTCGGTCATGTAGCGTTCGAAGGCAGCCTGGGCGATGGGCGTCCAGTTATAGGGCGGGTAGTTGAGCTGGATGATGATGTTGTATTGCGCCAGAAATTCGTCGTTGATCGGGGATGTGCTGGTGATGGAGTCGAAGGCAAAGTCGTTTTCCGGCGCGATCTTGGCGATATAGGCTTTGCCGGCATCGACAAAACTCTGATGGTCGCCGCTGGCGCGCTCGGCCAGGATCAGGGCGCGAAAGCGGGGCTTGTGCTCGGCATATTGGGCGCGGGCCGCGGGCGCGGCGGCCAAGGTGGCGGCGGCTCCGGCAAGGGCCTGTCGGCGGGTGGGCAGGAGCACGGCCATTGGTTCCTCTTAGCGCGCCGACGGGCCGGTGATGACGGTGACGTCGTCGCTGTACATGTTGGCGACATAGACTTTGCCGACGGCGCTGTCGGCAGCCATGGCGTAGGGGATGGTTCCGGCCTTGACCTTGCCCAGCACGGCGTAAGTGGTGCCGCTATAGACCACGACATTGCCGGTCTTCTGTTCGGAAACATAAATCGCCCCGGTGCGGGCATTGACGGCGACGGCCGAGGGCTGGGCGCCCAGTTTCACGGTGCGGATGAGTTTGGCCGTTATGGGATCGATCACGGCCATGGTGCTGTCGCCGTAGCTGAGCGCGTAGACGCGGTGCGTGGCGGGGTTGAAGGCGACGGCGAAGGGAATCTCGCCGATCGGAACATCCTTCACCGCCCTGGTGGCGCCGTCGATGATGGAGAGCGTGGCGCTGTCCTCATTGACGACATAGATTTTGTCGATGCCGGGATCCAGAGTGAGAGTCCAGGGATGCTTGCCGGTGGGGATGGAGGTGCCCGTCAGGGCGTTGCCGTCAATTTCCGTGGCATCGCTGCTGCCGTAATTGGGGGTATAGGCCTTGTTGGTGTTGGGATTGACCAGGATGGTGCGCGGCCCCTGGCCCACCCGCACATTGACGGTGGCATTGGTGGCGCCGTCCAGAATGGTGATGTTGTGGCCGTAATTGTTGGCGATAAAGATCTTGTTGTTGATGCTGTTGATGGCGACAGCCTGGGGATAGCTGCCGGCCTTGATGGTGGCGATGACGGTGTCGGTGGCGCCATCGATGATGGTGCTGGTGCTGTCGTTGGGATGGGCGGTGTAGATGCGGTTGGTGACCGGGTTTATGGCGATACCCGCAACCCCCGTGGCGGTCTTGATGGTGGCCAGCAGGCGGGCATTGCCGTCGACAACCGAGACGCCTTCACCGGTGGCGATATAAGCTTTATGTGTGGTCTCGTTGACGACCACGGCAAAGGGCCCCTTGCCCACGGCAACCGTCTGTGCGGTCTGGGCGCTGGCGGCGGTGGCTGCGAAGAGGGCCATGATCGCCGTCGATAGTGTCGCGATGCGTTCGATCATGTTTCCTCGCGCGGGGGGCGATCTGGCGGACGCCGTTTTGCTTACCGAACCAAATCAGGCGGTCCGGCAGACCGCCTATGATTTTGGTTTCGCTGCCGCTTTATCAGCCGTTTTCGTCTTTGCCGGCCGCAGAATCTGCCGGGTGGTGAATTTGGCGTCGAACACGACGTTGAACATGCAGACCATCATCTCATCGACGGTCTGCTGACCCCAGATCACGGTCTTGCTGGGATCCGGGTTCTCTTTATTGGCGGCGGAATTGTCGAAATGCTCGGTGCACTCGATCCTGGTGCCCTTGGGCATCTTGATAGGTTCGGCAAGATTGTACCAAAGCTGCCAGCGCCAATTGTAAGCGGGAATGTTCAGCAGCGTATCCTTCTTCCCGTCCGGAAACACGATCCGGTACTGGGCATCCTTGCCGCGCATGTGCATGTGCGGATGCATGCCGACCAAGATCATATCCTCGGGCGCGGTGTAGGAGGAATCGACCTTGTAGTTGGGGTGGAAGGGCGGAATTTTGAATTTGTCATTGTCCGCCGACAGGGTCATGGCGCGCTTTTTAACCGGCCCCTTGGCGAGGACCAGGCCGAGACGGGACTGATCGGTGGTGGCCTTGCCTTCGGGCATATAGTGAAGCTCAAGCACGATGTCCGATCCGGCGGGGATCAGCTTGGCCTCGCCATCCTTGTACATGTCCGGGGTCTGGCCCGGGGCGTAACCGACCAGCCAGTCGCTGGGAACGTCGGCGCCGCCGCCCTTGCTGGTGGCGGTCTGCGGCGTGGGCTTGCCGTCTGCTCCGGTGTCGGGCGCCATGTCCGGCACCATATAGGGCATCTTGGGTTTGTATTTTTCCGCTTCCTTGGCGGTAAAGAACATGTTCTTGGGCACGCCCTTGAAGTAGCTGGAACCGGGAACGCGCACATAAGCGACAATGTGGTGAACCACGCTGCGGTCGGTGGGTGCGGCCTGGATATACTGAACCCAGGTGTCTTTCTTGAAGCCGGTCGGGATGATGACATATTCATAATCCATCAACCCGTGGGCCTTGACGGGGAATGGCTTGGGCAACTGAAAGACGATGTCGGGTTTGGGGATGCTCCAACCCTCGACGAATTCCCGAGGCTTGGGCATATCCTTCATGTCGCCCTGGGGCGCGCCGGCATCGACCCATTCGACGATCTTGTCGATATCGGCCTGGGCCATGGCGCGGTTGTTCTCGAACTTCTTGGTGGTGCCATCGTCATACCAGGGCGGCATGCGGCGGCTGGAGACCATCCGCTTGATGTTGTTCGACCACATCTTGACGGTTTCGTATTTGTCCATCGAGAAGGGCGTGCCTTCGCCGGCGCGGTGGCAGGTCTGGCAGTTCTGCGCCAGCAGAGGCGCGATGTCCTTGGCGTAAGTCAGCTTGGAGTCCCGCATCGCGGGCGCGACGCTGGGCGCGGCTTGGCTGTCCTTGTGCACATGCGGCATGTCCTGCGCGACCAGGGTGCCGGCGGCCGCCACCGTGAGGCCAAGAGCCAGAAAGGGTACGGAGCGTTTCATGCAAGGACTCCTAACGCGTTGCCAATTGCCTTCCCGGATAAGTAACCATACAGTTACTCTTGACCGATTTTGCTGTCAATCGGACCTGATCTTTGACGGTTTGGTTTGCGCGAGCCGCAGAAGGAGATTCGCTTGAATTCGCTCTTCAAACTGCCCGGTCTGGTTGTGGCTGTGCTTGTCCTGGCATCAAGCGCATGGGCCCAGACACCCGCCGTTTACAAGACGGTAAATCGGGTGACATGGGTGGTGACGAATATCGACGAAGTGCGGCCGGCCTGGGAAGCTTATGGGCTGACAGATATTCAGGAATATCCCAATGTCGCCTTGACAATGACGTACAAGGGCAAACTTTCGACCGTCCATGCGTGGCAGATCACGGGCCATATCGGCAATCTGACGGTGGACATGATCCAGCCCGCCGAGGGGCAGCTGAACGCCTATACCCACTTCTTGAACAAGCATGGCGACGGGATTTTTTCGATTGTGCATGAGGTGCCCAGCGAGGCGGCGCTGGTCGCCGAGATCACCCGCATGAAGGCGAAGGGCGTGGACGTGCTGCAGCAAACCAAAATGCCCAAGCAGGACGCGACCCTCACTTATTTCGACACCGAGGCCGAGGGCAAATTCAGCCTGGGACTGGTGTACCGGCCGGGCGGCATGAAGGCTGTCGATTCGGGCGCATCCGGCAGGCCGGCTATCGTGCAGCACTTCGGTGTGGTGGTGCGGGATATGCCGCCGGTGTCGGCCTATTGGGAAAAACTGGGCTTTCCGGCGCTAAAGATCGATCATATCCCGGCGCGGGAAGATTCCATCTACAAGGGCAAGCAACTCTTGTTGCCGCACTATGAGAGCTTCCAGAACTACAATCAGTTCGGTTTTCTCTGGGCGGCGGCGCCTGCCGTGCCGGCCAACATCTATGGCGATTATCTGAACGGTCCGCCGCGCCGCCGCGAGGGAATCCAGCACATCGCCCTGGCGGTGCCCGACTTGAAAAAGGCGGTCGCGAAATATGTGAAGCTGGGATACCAGGAAGTGCAGTTCACCACCTGGGGCGTGCGGGGCAAGCCCGGATCGGGCGAGCATTCCTATATGGACACCGATCGCGTGGGCGGGATCAGCGCGGAGCTTTATCACGCGAACTAATCGCGCAGGGGAACGCCTTTGGTTTCCGGGGTAAAGTAAGACACGGCTGCACCGAACAGGAAGATCGAACACATCACGATAGCCGAATAACGCAGTGGCAAAGGCGAAGCCAGGCCGGCGAACACGTGGGTGGTCATCAGCGCCGAAAAGAAGCTGCCGCCGGCGGCCGCGAAGCGCCCCACATTGTAGGCGAAGGAAACGCCGGTGCCGCGATAACGGGCGCTGAACAATTCGGGCAGATAGATCGAGAATCCGGCAAGCAGGCCGAGCTGGAAGAAATACATGATCGGCATCATCCAATAGGCGTCGGCCGGGCTTTGCATCCGCCAATAGGCGAGCGCCGTCGTCACGAAGGCAGCCAGGAAGGTGGCGATGAAGGTGGCGCGGCGTCCGAACCGTTCGGCGGCCCAGCCGAAACAGGCCATGCCCAGTCCGCCGCCGATCATCTGCAGGATATAGGCCCAGTTTTTCGTCTGTGCGACCAGTATCGCGGCGGCGGCGGGGCTGTGATCGGCCCGGAAATGGGCGGCGAAAATCACGTCCTGCAGGTCGATGGCATATTCGCCGATGGCCCACAGGCCGATGATGCCCGCCGCCGAGATCGCGGTGCCGAAGTAAAGATTTCGGCGTTCCACGGGATGCTTGAAGATCTCGACATAGGCGTTCATGGCGCTTTTGGGCAGGGCGCCTTGCTGTTTCAGCCGCAGCCAGGTTTCGGTTTCACGCAGCTTGCGCGCGGAAATGACCGCCAGGATAATCGGCGCCCCGCCGATCAGGAACATAACGCGCCATACATTCGTCATGTCGATGATGCCGGCCACCGCAAGGGCATCGACCTGCAGCTTGATGACAGCCGCCAACACATTGCCGACCGCGGACATGACCTGCAGCAGCGCCAGCATGGCCAGGCGGGCCGCCGGGGGTGCGGTTTCGGTGATGATCGCCGCCGCCAGGCCGAAAACGGCCCCGAAACTCAGGCCCGAAATGAAACGCAAGGCAATCATCTGGTCCGTGGTCTGCACCACCGCCGTGAGGGCGTTGCAGACAGCGTAGAGTGTGATCGAATGGGTCAGCAGACGGGCCCGGCCATGGCGATCGCCCATGGCGCCGCCCACCAGGCCGCCGATGCCGGTGCCGATCAGCATAAGGGCAGTCGCGACCTTGGCGGTCGACTGGACCTCAAGATCGCCGCCCGGCAAATCCATCAGGGCGGACAGGGCCGGAATGCGCACCACCGAAAAAATGCGCTGATCGAGAATATCGAACAGCCACGCGGCCGACGCGATGGCAAACACGGTCCATTGTTGCGCGGTGACGTCGCGCCACCAGGGTGCGGACTTGACTTTGTCCTCGGCCATTGTGTCTGAGCCCCGGGCGTCCCATCGGCGAATGAGCCGAGACGGCGTAACCACATGGTTACGTGCGGGGGATCAGGCTGTCAATTCGCGCCAGGATGCGTGAGATAGTCCATGACCACGGATACAACATGCTCTTCGCGCTTCAGGATTTCGCGCCGGGCGCCCAGATCATGCCCGAAAATGACCGAAAGCGTGTGCTGGTTGGAGCAATAGAAATAGCTCAGCGCGGCGATGGATATGTAAAGTTGCATGGGGTCGACCCCGCTCCGGAACAGGCCGGCCTTCTCGCCGCGATGCAGCAATCCCTCGATCAGCGCCAGCAGGTGTGAATACATTTTCTGGGTTTTTGTGGAGCGGCGCAGGTTCTTCGCCTTCTGGCGGTTTTCGTCATTCAGCATCGAAATGAATTCGGGATGCTCGACATGAAACCAGAAATTGAAGCGAATAAGCTTGCGCATGCCTTCGTCGGGGGCGAGATTTTCCAGATCCAGCTGCCGTTCGCCGGCCCGCATGGTGCCGTAAACGCGCTGCAGCGCCGCCAGCCAGATCGCTTCCTTGTTGCCGACATAGAGATAGAGAAAGCGCTTGTTGATTTTCGACCGCTGGGCAATGGCATCCACCCGCGCGCCGCCAAAACCATGCTCGAAAAATTCGCCCACGGCCGCGGTCAATATGGCCTCGCAAACCTCTTCCTTGCTGGCCTTGCCCCTTGGCCGGGACTTTGGAGCAGGCCGCTTGGCGCCTGATTTGGCGGTCTTTTTCATCGTTCCTGCTTAAGCCGTGAAGCAGGCCAATTCAATCGCCATGGCAGCTGCCCGGCAGGTCCAATTGACAGTAAATTCGGGCACGAGTAACTGTGTGGTTACTTGGTGAGGAAAAGAAATGGCAACCCAACGGCTTGGCATCATCATGCACGGTATCACCGGCCGCATGGGCTATAACCAGCATCTCGTCCGGTCGATCTGCGCCATTCGCGCCGCGGGCGGGGTGCAGCTCTCAAATGGCGACAGGGTGATGCCCGATCCCATATTGGCGGGCCGCAATCGCGAAAGAGTGGCCGCTATCGCCAAGGCCTGCGGCATTGAACGCGTCGCGGACAGTGTCGAAAGCGCGCTTCGCAATTGCGACGACAGCGTGCTTTTCGATTCAGGCTCAACCGCAATGCGGTTCGATCTACTGTGCCAGGCGATCAAAGCGGGCAAGCATGTCTATGCCGAAAAGCCGGTCGCGGAAAGATTGGATCAGGCTCTGGCGCTGGCCCGGCTTGCCAAGGACGCCGGTGTGAAAAGCGGGGTCGTGCAGGACAAGCTTTATCTGCCCGGCCTGCAAAAATTGAAACTGCTGCGGGACAGCGGTTTCTTCGGCCGCATCCTCTCGGTCAGGGGCGAGTTCGGCTACTGGGTGTTTGAGGGCGACTGGCAGGCGGCGCAACGCCCAAGCTGGAACTACCGCAAGGCCGATGGCGGCGGCATCATCCTGGATATGCTGCCCCACTGGCGCTATGTGCTGGACAATCTGGTCGGCGAAGTCCGGTCCGTCAGTTGCACGGGCGCGGTGCATATTTCCAGGCGCGTCGACGAACGCGGCAAGGAATATGCTGCCGATGCCGATGACGCCGCCTATGCCACTTTCGAGCTTGAGGGGGGTGCCATCGCCCAGATCAATTCTTCCTGGGCGGTCCGCGTAAAGCGCGACGACCTTGTCACTTTCCAGGTGGACGGAACTTTGGGCTCGGCGGTTGCCGGATTGACGCGCTGCTACAGCCAGCATCGCGTCAACACGCCCCGGCCGGTCTGGAATCCCGACCAGCCGAATACCATGCCGTTCCAAGATCAATGGCAGGAAGTGCCGGACAACAAGACGAACGAAAATGGCTTCAAGCAGCAATGGGAAGAATTCATCCGTCATGTGATGGAAGGCGCTCCCTGGAAGCGCGACCTGTTCGAAGGCGCCAAAGGTGTGCAGTTGGCGGAACTGGGCCAAAAAAGCTGGACCGAACGGCGCGTCATCGACGTGCCGCAGCTGAGTCTGTAAGTCTTTTCGGAGGCGGAATGCTGAAGATCACTCTACCCAAGGCGGATGGCGGGCTGGAGCCCTATGCGGTCGCCGGTGTGCCGGTGACGGCGCCCGCCGGCGCGCAAGGGTGGAATCGCAAGGCTTACTCGGCTGCGCATGTCGTGGCCGCGCCACTGGCGGACAACAATCCCTGGCTGGATGAGGATGTGGATTGGGAGCGCACCATCGCTTACCGCCACTATCTTTGGGACCTGGGTCTTGGCGTGGCCGAGGCGATGGACACGGCACAGCGCGGCATGGGTTTGAGTTGGGGCGGTGCTCAGGAGTTGATCCGCCGGTCGCTGGCAGCCGCGCGCGGGCGCAAGGACGCCATGATTGCCTGCGGCGTGGGCACCGATCACCTGCAGCCGCGCGCCGGGCTGACGGTGGATGACGTGATCCGCGCTTATGAAGAGCAGCTGGAATTTGTCGAAGGGCAAGGCGGCCGCATCATCCTGATGGCAAGCCGCGCGCTGGTGGTGGCGGCGCGGTCTCCGGACGATTATCTGCGGGTCTATGACCGTATCCTGGGGCAGGTGAAGCAGCCGGTGATCTTGCACTGGCTGGGCGAGATGTTTGATCCGGCGCTGAAGGGGTATTGGGGCAGCCATGATCATATGGCCGCGATGAATGTGTGCGTCGATCTGATCAACAGCCGCCCCGAAAAGGTGGATGGGATCAAGATATCGCTGCTGTCGGCCGAGAAGGAAATCGCGATGCGGCGGCGGCTGGCCCAGGGCGTGCGCATGTATACGGGCGACGACTTCAATTATGCGGAATTGATAGCCGGCGACGAGCACGGCTTTTCCGATGCCTTGCTGGGGATTTTCGACGCGATTGCACCGGCGGCTTCGGCGGCCCTGACCAAACTGAGTGCAGGCGATGTGGATGGGTTTCACGCAATCCTGGCGCCCACGGTGCCGCTGTCGCGTCATATCTTCAAGGCGCCGACGCGTTTCTACAAGACGGGCGTGGTGTTCCTGGCTTACCTGAATGGATTGCAAGAGCATTTTGTGATGCTGGGCGGGCAGCAGAGCGCGCGATCGCTGGTCCATCTGGCGGAGCTGTTCCGGCTGGCGGATGCCTGCGGATGCCTGCGCGATCCAAAACTGGCGGTGGAACGGATGAACCGGGTGCTGGCCGTGGGTGGTGTGGCTTGAATTCGCTGGAAGGCCTTTCGATCAATCTCGCCACGGTACGCGAGCAATTCAACCTGGCGCAGGCGGTGGATGCCTGTGTCAAGCAGGGGCTGCGCGCGATAGCGCCCTGGCGCGACCAGGTGCAGGCGGTGGGCCTGAAGGAAGCCGCGGCAATCGTGCGCACCAATGGCTTGCGCGTCACCGGGCTTTGCCGTGGCGGAATGTTCCCGGCGGCGGATGAAGGCGGACGTGCGGCGGCAATCGAGGACAATAAGCGGGCGATCGACGAGGCTTGCGCCCTGGAGGCCGATTGCCTGGTGCTGGTGGTCGGCGGACTGGCGAAGGGATCGAAGGACATCGTTGCCGCGAGGCGAATGGTGTTGGACGGGATCGCGGCGACCCTGGATCATGCCCGCGCCAGCCGCATGAAGCTGGCGATCGAGCCGTTGCACCCGATGTATGCGGCCGACCGGGCCTGCATCAACACCCTGGAACAAGCGCTGGATGTCTGCGATGTGCTGGGCGATGGCCTTGGCGTGGCTATCGATGCCTATCATGTCTGGTGGGACCCCAAGCTGGCGGAGCAGATTGCGCGCGCCGGCGCGGTTGGGCGAATTTTCGCCCATCATATTTGCGACTGGCTGGTGCCGACGCGCGATCTGTTGCTGGATCGCGGCATGATGGGCGATGGCGTGATCGACCTGCGCGGCATGCGGCGGATGATAGAAGCCGCCGGGTTCAAGGGACCGCAGGAAGTGGAGATTTTCTCCGCCGAGAATTGGTGGAAGAAGCCCGGCGACCAGGTGATCGCGACCTGCATCGAACGGTATCGCAGCGAGTGCCTGGTGTGAACCTCGCAGGGGAGTGAAGCGCATGTCCTTCGAGTCCAGAAACCCGACCACCGGCGAATTGATCGCCACCTATCCCGAACATGCGACTACGGAGGTGGAGCGGCGCCTGCAACTGGCCTGGGACGGCTGGAAAAGCTGGTCGCGCACGTCGCTGGATGCGCGCAAGGCCTTCCTGGTGCGGTTGGCGGAACTGTTGGAGGCGCGCGCCGAGGGCTACGGCAAGCTGATCGTGGCGGAGATGGGCAAGCCGTTGGGCGAGGCGATCGGCGAGGTCAAGAAGTCGGCTTTTGGCGCGCGGCACTTCGCCGGCGATGGCGCCGCCTATCTGGAAACGGAAACCATACCGGGAACGCCGGGGCGGATCGTGTATGAGTCGATCGGCCCGGTGTTCGCGATCATGCCGTGGAATTTGCCGTTCTGGCAGGTGTTGCGGTTTTTTATTCCCCAGGCGCTGATCGGCAACTCCGTCGTCGTCAAACATGCGGAGACGGTGCAGGGCTGCGCGTTGGAGCTGGAAAAGCTTGTGTGCGATGCCGGCGGACCGGAAGGGCTGTATGTGAATCTGTCGGTGCGGAAAGAAGCGGCGCCGCAGGTCATTGCCGATGCGCGGATCCGCGCCGTCACGGTAACCGGAAGCGTCAAAGCGGGGCGCGCGGTGGCCGAACTGGCGGGCAAGGCGGGCAAGAAGGTGGTGCTGGAACTGGGCGGCTCCGATCCGTTCGTG
Organism: uncultured Alphaproteobacteria bacterium; assembly: GCA_966096025.1. Lineage (GTDB taxonomy): Bacteria > Pseudomonadota > Alphaproteobacteria > Micropepsales > Micropepsaceae > Rhizomicrobium. The sequence continues at coordinate 42,910 of CBHTTW010000001.1, forward strand.
GTTCTGGAGGATGCGGACATCGCCAAGGCGGTGCATTTCGGCGTGATGTCGCGATACTCCAACAATGCGCAGAGCTGCATCGCCGCCAAGCGATTCCTGGTGGCTGAACCGGTGATGGACGAGTTTGTGAAAGCGTTTGTGGCGGCGGCAGCCACGCTCAAGATGGGCGATCCGTTGCTGGCCGACACCAAGCTGGGACCGCAGGCCCGCAGCGATCTGCGCGCGGCGACCGAGCGCCAAGTGGCGGCGGCGGTGGCGGCGGGCGCCAAGGTTTTGACCGGCGGTACCTCGCCGGATGGGCCGGGCTATTTCTATCCGCCGACGGTTCTGACGGGATTGGCTCACGATGCGGCGGTGGCGCGGGAGGAGTTCTTTGGACCGGTGGCGCTGATCTTTCCGTTCAAGACCGAGGAAGAAGCCGTGCGGCTGGCCAATGATACGGATTACGGCTTGGCGGCGACGGTGTTCAGCAAGGATGTGTCGCGGGCCAATGCCGTGGCCGCGCAAATCGAATGCGGGGCGGTGTTCATCAACGATTTTGTGCGCTCCGACCCGCGCGCGCCGTTCGGTGGCATGAAGGGGTCCGGTGTCGGCCGTGAGCTGGGCGCGCTTGGCGCGCGCGAGCTGACGAACGCCAAGCTGGTTTGGCAAGGCAGTTAGCCGCGCGAGCCGTCTGCTTTTCTCGCCCATCGCCGCGCGATGTCGAGCAAGCCTTGAATGTTATTGGCACAAGTGTTGGTATTACCGATATGGCTCGCCAATGACAGTTTGAGGGACGCTTGATGAAACCGATTTCGCAGATGTCCTGGGCGGTAGCCGCATTTCTTTCCATGCTGATTGCCGGTGGCGCGAATGCGCAGCAACCGGTCGGGCGGCCGGCCGATCCCTTTGGCGGAGATACGAGGGCGCCTGCGTTTCTGGGTGCGCGCAAACTGCCGCGCCCACCCATTTTTGACGCGCCAAATGCGGTGCTGGACCGTTCCGCCGTGAAGACAGGACCGATCGCCGTCGAATCCGACACCGAGAGCGTTATGGTGCGGTGGCCGGACGAGAAAGGACGGAAATGGTCGGCAGTATTTTCGCTGAAGCCCAGCGCGCCGCTGATAACCGGCATCGAGGTGGACGGAAAATCGATCATAAGGCACGCCCAGCCATACTATCGAGCGACAATAGGAAAGCGCCGGGGCGGATGGGACGAATTTTTCGACATTCCGGTGGCGCATCCCGACGGCACCCGCGCCTTTCATGGCCTGTTCATTACCAAAGCGGTTCGTGCCGTCACCATCGGCAATCGAGTCGAGCTGATTTTCGATGGTCTCACCATGGGTCCGTTCGCAGGGTCGATCCGCTACACGTTCTTTCCGGGCAGCCGGTTGATCGAGCAATCCGCGGTGGTTTCGACCAACGAAGTGGATACGGCTTATTTATACGACACCGGCTTGAGCATGACGGCGCCGACCGGATTGGGCGGAGGCGTCGAACCCGATCCGAAAGCCGCCCTCACTTATTATGATACGCAAGGCAAGCTTCAGGAAATGATGCCTTCCTATATCTCGATGCTTCCGCTTGCCGTGCGACATCGTACCATCGCGACCAGGGCGGGCGGCGAGGGAAGCGTGGCGGTGTTTCCCGCGCCCCACCGCTATTTCGTGCCCCGCGACTATACGGACAATATGGGTTACGTCTGGCACCATTCCACGGTGCGGTCCGTCGCCATCGGCATCCGTCATCCCGAAAGCGACGGCGGTTACTATCCCTGGTCCAACGCACCGCCCGGGACCGAGCAGCGGCTGAGCATGTTTCTGCTCGTCTCGCCCGACGCGCCCCGGCAAGCACTGCAAGACGTCTTGTCCTTCACCAATGGCGATCGCTTCCCTGTACTCCCGGGCTACCAGACCTTCGCGCCGCATTGGCATTTTGGCTACACGGTGCAGGGCATGAAGTATGGGCCGGACTGGACGCCGCCTTTCAAGCCGGTGCTGAAGGACATGGGCGTCAACAGCGTGATGATCAAGGATTTCCACGGCGACGGCCATCAGGCCGACACGGGTGAAGTTCGCCTGCGCGAACTCGCGGCCTATTATGAGCTGACCCGTGCGCAATCCGACCGGAATTTCCTGATCATTCCCGGCGAGGAGATTGATGTCCATTTCGGCGGTCATTGGAGCGTGGCTTTCCCAAAGCCGGTTTTCTGGCACTTGTCGCGGAAGGACGGCCAGCCATTTGAAGCCACCGATACGAAGTACGGCACGATCTACAATGTCGGCAACAAAGAAGAGATGCTTACCTTGGTGCGCAAGGAAGGGGGCTTTGTTTATCAGACCCATCCGCGCACCAAAGCGTCCTTCGGTTTTCCGGATGCCGTCCGCGACATGCCGCATTTTCTCGATCCGCACTTTTTCGGCAGCAGCTGGAAAGCGCTTCCTTCCGATCTTTCTTCTCCCCGGATGGGCGAGCGCGCCCTGAAGGTGCTGGACGACATGTCGAATTGGGGCGCCGGGAAGCGCATCATGGGGGAAGTCGATGTCTTCAAGATCGATTCCACCCATGAGCTCTATAGCCATATGAACATCAATTATGTCCGGCTTCCGGGCCTGCCGTCGTTCGACAGGCGCGATGACCTTTTGAGTGCCGTACGGCGCGGCGACTTCTTTGTGAGCACGGGAGAAGTGCTGCTTCCGGAAGTGAAAATTTCGGCGGGATCGAAGGACCGGATCACCGTAGCCGCGAATATCCGGAATAATTTTCCCCTGCAGATGGCGGAGATCGTATGGGGCGATGGCAAGGAAACCTACCGTAAAACCTTCCCGCTCACCGAGAGCGCCCCGTTCGGCACCATCAACTTCAAGGGTGAGGCCGATGCGAAGGGTTGGAAATGGGCTCGTTTCGCCGTTTGGGACGTCGCCGCAAATGGCGCCTTTGTAAATCCGGTCTGGCGTCACTGAAGCGGCGGATTCCGGTCCGACGCTGTTGTATTCTTGTACGGTTGGCGCCTGGATGGCGCGCGCTGTCTTTAAGACTTTGATATCACACACGAAATTGTGACTCGACCGGGTTGCCGCCATTCTTTGATCCACCGATGGCTGCCAGGGGGAAGCGCCTTCAAAAGGGTACTGGCCGCGCCTAATATTCCCAAGCGTAACCGGAACAGAACAAAACCGGTCGTTCGGAGGACACGTGCGCAGCAAGGTCTTGGCGGCCATTGCGGCTTTATTGTCTTGCGCCATCGGCGGCGACTTGGCGGCTCAGGCCGCGGGCAACTCTTCCGTGGTGGGACTGCGCCGTCTTTCCGAGCAGGAATATCGCAATTCCATCGCCGATATCTTCGGCAAGGATATTTCGGTTCAAGGCATGTTCGAACCGCAAATCAGGATCAGCGGCCTGGTCGCGACCAGCACCTCCGTCCTGTCGGTGACCCCGGCCGGCTTTGAATCCTTCTCCAAGATGGCCGACGGCATCGCCTTGCAGGTCACCGACGAGAGTCATCGCGGCAAGCTGATTTCCTGCACCCCCAAAACCGCGACGGATGCGGATGATGCCTGTGCTTCGGAAGTCCTCGGCCATTACGGTCTTCTGTTGTTCCGCCGGCCGCTGACCACAAACGAACTCAAGGCCCGCCTGGATCTGGCCCGCGCCATGACGAAATCGTCCGGCAACTTCTATACCGGTCTGCGTTACGGCCTTGCCCAACTGCTGCAATCGCCGAATTTCCTGTTCCGCAAGGAAAGGACGACACGCGGCGATCGCACGCTGGAGCCCTATAGCCGCGCCACCCGGCTCAGCTATCTGATGTGGGGCACCACGCCGGACAGCGAGCTGCTTCAGTCGGCACAGAGCGGTGCGTTGAACACGGCGGCTGGCCTGGAAAAGCAAGTCGACCGGCTGCTCGCATCGCCCCGGCTGGAAACCGGCATGCGCGCTTTCTTCACTGACATGCTGGAACTGGACACGTTCGATACGGTCTCCAAGGATGCCCTGATCTATCCCAAATGGGGCGGTGCGATGCCGCCTTCCGCCAAGGAAGAGACGCTGCGAACCGCGATCGACTTGACCTTGCGGGAAAATGGCGATGTGCGCGATCTGATGACCACGCGCAAGACGTTCATCAACCGCAGCATGGCGGCGCTCTACGATGTGGACTTCACCTTCGACAGCGACTGGATGGCTTATGAATTTTCCAAGGACTCTGGCCGCAGCGGGATCGTGACACAGGTCAGCATGCTGTCCATGTTCTCGCATCCGGGGCAGAGTTCGCCCACCAAGCGCGGCGTTGCGCTGATGGACATCTTCCTGTGCGAACCGACCCCGACGCCGCCCGCGAATGTGGACTTTTCCGTCATCAACGATACCACGGGCCCCCTGAAGACGGTGCGGGAGCGGCTGATGGCGCATGCCACCACCCCGACCTGCGCTTCCTGCCACAACCACAGCGATCCCATCGGCCTGTCGCTGGAAGGGTTCGACACGATCGGCGGCCGCCGCCTGACGGAAAATGGCCAACGCATCGACCTGTCGGCGACCTTGCAGGGCAAGAAGTTCGAGGACGGCGCGGGCCTGGGCCAGTATCTGCACGACAATCCCAAATTTCCTGCTTGCGTGGCGCGCAAGCTCTATGCCTATGCCAAGGCCGTGGACAGTGAAGAGGTCGAACCTGCCGCCTTCGCGGCAGCCTATAAGGGTTTCATCGATTCCGGTTACCGCATGCGCGCCCTGATCAAGGGCCTGGTGCTGAGCCCGGAATTCTTCCATGCCCCCGCATCCGTGGAAGAGGCCTCCGCCGGCCGGCTCGCGTCATCACCCTGATTTGAGGAGATATGGCATGAAACTCCAACGCAGAACTCTCCTCCGCGGCATGTTCCAAGGCTCCGTTGCCGTGATGGGCGTGCCATTTCTCGATTGCTTCCTGGACAGTACGGGCCAGGCCTTGGCGGCGACCGGTCAGCGTCTTCCGACTCGCTTCAGCACCTTCTTCTACGGCCTGGGCCTGACCACGTCGCTGTGGGTGCCCAAAAAAACGGGACTGGATTACGACACCAGCGTCCAGCTGAAGCCGCTGGACCCGTTCAAGAAGAAGATGAATGTGTTCAGCGGCATGCGCGTGATGGTGGACGACAATCCCAACTTCCAGCACTGGTCGGGCAACGCCGCCATTGTCACGGGCATCGCACCGACCAAAAACGCGCAATTCGATTCCAAGACCCTGGACCAGACCATCGCCGACGTGATCGGCCGCGGCACCCGCTACAAGACCGTGCAGGCGGCCGCCTCCGGCGATCCCAAGCATTGCTATTCCAGCCTGGGCGGCGCCAATACGCTTCCGGCGGAACCTTCCCCCATGTCTCTTTATACCCGCCTGTTTGGGCCGGGATTCCAGGATCCTTCCAGCGGCGACTGGAAGCCCGATCCGCAGGTGATGCTGCAGCAGAGCGTGCTGTCCGCCGTTACCGACGAGCGCAAGGACTTCATGAAGGAGCTGGGCGCGGGCGATCGCGCCCGCATGGAGCAGTATTTCACATCGGTGCGCGACGCCGAATTGCAGATGGCGGCCGAGTTGAAACGTCCGGACGTCATCGCCAAGGTCGCCATTCCCGGCAATCCGGGCGAGATGGCGGTCAATTATGCGCTGCCCAATGTGCGCAGCGTGACGCCGCTGATGGCCAAGCTTGGCGCGCTCGCCATGGCGACCGACCAGACAAGGGTGTTCAACCTTGCCATTTCCGAGCCGGGCTCGAATATCTTCGTGCCGGGCGATCCCCTGGGCTATCACATCACCACCCATATGGAAGCGATCGACCCGACTCTGGGCTACCAGCCCAAGGTTGCCGAATACAATATTTACAGCATGGAAATCCTGGCCAGCGTTCTGAAGGAGATGGATGCGATCCAGGAAGGTGACGGCACGCTACTCGATCACAGTATGGTGATGGCCTATAGCGACCAGAGCTACGCCAAGATCCATGCCGTGGACGGCATTCCCATCATGCTGGCAGGCAGCGCCGGCGGCCGCATGAAGACCGGCTATCACATTGCCGGCGGCGGCAATCCCGTGAGCCGCGTCGGCCTGACGGTGCAGAAGGCCATGGGCATTTCCATCGATAGCTGGGGCAAGGGATCAATGGAAACCAGGAGTCCCTATGCCGAACTGCTGGCCTGATCCCACATTCCGGAGGCGATGATGTTTCTGAGAAGCTTCCTGCTGGGTTCCGCCATTGCCGCGGCGTTCGCCGCCGCGCCTGCGACACCGGCCGCCGCCGCGCCCTGGACGCGGGGCTTTGTCGTGCGCGAATACGGTTTTGCCTTCCGCTATGGCGGCCGGGAAGGCCGGCCGGAGACGGCGCCTGCCGCCGATTGCGCGCGGGGCAGCTCGGTCCACTTCGACAATGAACACGAAATGCGCAAGGCGCTGTCGCGCCAGCCTTGGCGCAGCAAGCAGGAGATCGACTATATCGTCGCGCCGCCGGGCATCGAACAGGCACGGCTGCCGACCTATGTCCGCTTCTATGTCTGGGGCCGCGCCGTGTCCTATCGCGGCTGGCGCAAGGGCATCGAGACTTACATCAACCCTTTCGCGGCGGATGATCCCGGCCAGCCGCAAGTGGTAAGCAGGATTTCCGACGGGTTCGATCTCGACGGCAACCAGGAGACCGGAGGCTTCTCCCGCCCGGATGGTCTGCGCGGCATCGACAATGCGCTTTACCGCGCCTGGGGCTGCGATGCGCCGTTCCGCAATCCCGCCAGCGGCACCCTGGACCTGCGTGAAAACACCCAGATGCAGGAAGGTCTTTATACCGTGGTGATCCGGATTTCCGGCAACCAGGATCCCATGAACGATAATGACGCCACGGTCGAGATCGGCTATTCGCCCGATAAGATCGTCCGGGATGCGCGCGCCAATGTCGCGCCGGACTATTCCTATCGCATCGTCAAGAGCGAGCAGTATACCAGGTTGAAGGCCACGATCAGGAATGGCGTGGTGGAGACCCGGCAGGCCGACCGGCTGCATGTGCCGCGCATCGGCTGGTTTCCCGACCAGATGGGCGATGCCGATTTTCACAAGGGGCGCCTGTGCCTGCAAATCGATGCGGATGGCAAGGCGGCTTCCGGATTCGTCGGCGGATACCGCAACTGGCTGGATATTCTCGCCGAAAATACTTTTGCCCAGACCGGCGCGGAGCAGGGCATCCGGGATCATGAGGATGCCGTGGCTTTGTATTATGCCCTCAAACGCAACGCGGACGGGCTGCCCGATCCCAAGACGGGACGGAACACGGGAATCTCGATGGCCTACCGGATCAAGGCCGTGCCGGCCCATGTGGTCGATCCCGCCAAGCCCGCGCAGGTTCGCCGGCTTGAGGAAGACGAACGCCGGGTAAAGGGTTTTGAAATGGTCAAGGCCGCGATGGTCAAGGCCGTCACCACCAAAATCGTCCAGCCGGTGCCGCTGGGAACGGGCGAGGGGCAGTTCCCCGCGATGGAAAACACAATCGCGGACTTGCCGAGCAAGGAATTCTTCCTGAAAAATCTCGACGCACCCGGCCGGTTGGATGAAAAAGGCAATGTCTTGCCGTTGGTTCCTCCGGAGCGGCTGGTGGACAACAACACCGTCACGGCAATCGCCTCCCAAGGCACACCTTAGCGCTCCGCCACCCGGCTATTTCAGCGCAAAACTCAAGATGTTGTTGCCGGACGCCACGGCGACATACTGGCGCCCGTCCAGCATGTAGGTCATCGCACAACCACGCCAGGGCTGGTTGCCGCGGAAGGTCCACAAGGTTTTCCCGCTTCCAGCATCGACCGCGGCAAATCCGCCGCCGGTCTCGCCGTAAAACACCAACCCGCCGGCGGTGCTCAGGACACCGGAATAGTTGGCCTCCTGTGGTCCTTCCTGCGGCACTTCCCAGACCGTCTTGCCGCTCTCGATATCGAGCGCGCGCAGATATTTCAGCCCCGGATCGTTGGGATCGCGCACGCCTTCATAGCCCTGGCTCTCCCGCGAGGTTTTGCGATAGATGCTGCAATCCTCCACCGCCATCACATAAAACAGCCTGGTTTGCGGACTGAAGGCGGTCGCATACCAGTTGGTGGCGCCGCGCACCGATGGGCAACCCTTGACCCCTACCGTAGTGACGTCGTTGCCGGGAAGCAGGCGGGGCTTGCCATCAGCGCCATAACCGCTGGACCAGTTCATTTTGCGCACGAACGGCTTGGCCGTCAGGAACTCGCCCGTGATGCGGTCCAGCACAAACATGAAACCGTTGCGGTTGGCCTGCAGCAGCAGCTTGCGCGGACGTCCGCCATAATCGGCATCGACCAGCAGCATCGGCTCTGTGGCGTCCCAGTCATGCAGATCGTGCGGCGTGAACTGGTAGTACCATTTCAGCTTGCCGGTCTTCACATCCAGCGCGATCACGCAATTGGTATAGAGATTGTCGCCGCCGCGTTCGTCGCCGTCCGTGGCGGGGAAGGGATTGCCGACCGTCCAATAGAGCGTGCCGGTCTCGGTATCGTAGGAGCCGGTCAGCCAGGTGGCGCCGCCGCCGATGGAGATGGCCGAGCCCTTCCAGGTCGCGGCGGCCGGCTCGCCGGGCCTTGGCACGGTGTTAAAACGCCAGACTTCTTCGCCGGTCGTGGCCTTGTAGGCGACGAGAAAGCCCAATAGCGGACTGTCGCCGCCGCCGATCCCGTTGACCACGAGATCACCCACCACCATGGGCGCCGAGCTGGCGCTGAACTGGCCCTTGGTCTTGGGCATGAGGACGTCCCACATCAAACCGCCGGTCAACCGGTTCAGGCAGATCAAATGCGCGTCGGTGGTGCTGAAGAAGACGCGGTCGCCCAACACCGCCACGCCGCGATTGACCGCGCCGGGATTGCGGCGCCGGCCATCGGCGGTGGGTTCGGTATAGGCGAAGCACCATAGCTCGCGGCCCGTGCCGGCGCCCAGGGCGCAAACCTTGTCCGCCGCGGTGACGAACATCGCGCCGTCCACCACAATGGGCGTGGTTTCCAGGTTGGGCTGCTGCAGGGAATAGACCCATTCCATCTGCAGATTCTGGACATTGCCGGCGTTGATCTGATTGAGGGGGCTGTGGCGGTTTCCGCCCAGCACGCCGTTATAGGTC
>CBHTTW010000002.1:0-34425 GCA_966096025.1 uncultured Alphaproteobacteria bacterium
CTACAAACCGACCCTGGCGCGGTTTCACGGCCATGACTGTCCGGAATCCTTCATCAAGGGAAAGCGCCTGGCCTTCATTCAGGGTATTCCCAAATTGCTGGGGCCGATGTTTCCCTTCCATCGCGCGGGCAATAGCGGCACCTGGATTTCCGACCGCCTGCCGCATCTGGAACGCGCCATCGACGATCTGTGTGTGATCAAGTCGATGAAGACGGACCAGTTCAATCATGCCCCGGCGCAATTGCTGGTCCATACCGGCGATGCGCGCACCGGCCATGCCTCGCTGGGCTCGTGGGTGACCTATGGGTTGGGCAGCGAAAACCAGAATCTGCCGGGCTTTATTGTATTGATCTCCAATGGCGGGACCACCGCCAATGCCGGCAAGCCGCTTTGGGGCTCGGGCTTCCTGCCCAGCGTCTATCAGGGTGTGGCCTGCCGTTCCGCCGGCGAGCCGGTTCTGTTTCTGGACAATCCCAAAAGCGTCAGCCGCGCCGAGCGCCGCAAGGTTCTGGATGCGGTGGATGAGATCAACCGCCAGACCTATCAGGAGTTCGGCAATCCCGAGACCGTGACCCGCATCGCCCAGTATGAAATGGCGTTCCGCATGCAGCTGGAAGCCAGCGAGGCCATGGATATCCGCCGCGAGCCCGAGGCGGTTTTGAAACGCTATGGCGCCGAGCCCGGCAAGACCAGCTATGCCAACAACTGCCTGGTGGCGCGCCGCCTGGCCGAGCGCGGCGTCCGCTATATCCAGCTTTATCACTGGGGTTGGGACTCCCATGGCACGCCCACCGACGAAGGGTTGAATGTGGGGTTGGTGGGGCGTTGCCGCGACACCGACCAGGCCACTGCCGCCCTGCTGGCCGATTTGAAGTCGCGCGGGCTGCTCGAAGACACGCTGGTGGTATGGGGCGGAGAATTCGGGCGCACGCCGATGTGGGAAAATCGCGGCGGCCAGGAAATGGAATTCATCGGTCGCGACCACCATCCCAATTGCTTCACCATCTGGATGGCGGGCGGCGGCATCAAGCGCGGCATCAGCTATGGCGAAACCGACGATATGGGTTATGAGATCGCCCGTAATCCGGTGGAGGTGCGCGACCTGCACGCCACCATGTTGTATCTGCTGGGCTTCGACTATCGCCGCTTGAACTATCCCTATCAGGGCCTGGACCAGAAACTGACAGGCGTGAAGCCGGCCCGCATCGTCTCCGAAATCCTGGCATGATGTAAGGCGATGGCGGGGGGTGATGGCATTTCCGGGCGCCAATCCGGCCGACTTTCCGCCGCCGCCTATTTCGGCTGCGTCGCGCTTTTGACCCTGGCCGGCGCGGGGCTGGCGATCCTGGCGCAACCGGCGCTGGGACATGACATGCTGCAGATGATGGGGCTGGAACGGGTGCCGCAAGCGGATGCGACATCCTTTTATGCAAAGCGCGTCGCGCCGCTGCTGGAGACGCGTTGCGCCGCCTGTCATGGCGAAAAGCGGCAAAAAAGCGATCTCAGGCTGGACAGTTTTGCCGGTGTTTTGCGCGGCGGCAAGCATGGCACGGTGATCCGTGCCGGAGATGCCAAGAACAGCGAGATTTTTCTGCGCATCTCCTTGCCGGCATCGGATGACAGTGCGATGCCGCCCAGCGGCAAGGCGCCGCTGACGGAAGATGAGAAGACGGTGATCCGGCTATGGATCGCACATGGCGCATCCGGCGCCTTGCGCGACATAGCGGGGGCGCCCAAACCGGTGGCTGAAGTCAAAGTTCCGGAACTCGATCTTGCCGTGGTCGAAAGGAAGCGGGCGCCTTTGGCGGCGCTGGTGCGCCAAATGCGGGAGCGTTATCCGGGTGTGATTGCTTATGAGGCCCGGGACTCGGCCGATCTGGAAATCAATGCTTCCTTGAAGGGTCAGGCTTTCGGCGATGCCGACGTGCAAGCACTTGTGCCGCTGGCGGCGCATATTGTGCGCGCCGATCTGTCGGGCACGGCGGTCACCAATGTGTCCCTGCCGGTCCTGGCTGCGATGCCCAAGCTGAGAAATTTGCGCCTGTCGGGCACAAAGGTCGGTGACATCCATGCCCTGGAAGCCGCGCCGGCTTTGAAATCCTTGTCGCTAGCGGACACCAAGGTGGACAGTTCAAGCCTTGCCGCATTCCAAGCAAAGGGTATTGCGGTCTATGGAGGCGGCGATGGACCGTGAGCCGCATGCGCAGGTGCGTGTCTGGGACATTCCGACGCGATTGTTCCATTGGAGCATCGTGGCGCTTTTGTGCCTGTCCTGGTTCAGCGCGAACCAGGGCTATATGCGGGTGCATCTGTTGTCCGGCCTGACCCTGTTGGCCCTTTTGCTGTTCCGCATCGGTTGGGGTTTGGTGGGTTCGACCACGGCCCGCTTCAGCAATTTCCTGCATCCGCCATGCCGGGTGGCCCTATACCTCAAGGGCCTGGTCGGCGGCGACAAGATGTTCCATGCCGGCCACAATCCGGCGGGCGGCTGGATGGTGTTGGCGCTGATTGTGGTGCTGCTGGCCCAGGTGGCGACTGGGCTGTTCGCCAATGACGGGGTGCGCTTTCACGGTCCGCTGGCCTTGCTGGTTACCGAAGATGTTTCGACCCGGCTGACCGACATTCACGGGCTGATTTTCAATGTCATCCTGCTTCTGGTCTGGTGCCATATCGTGGCGGTGGGCTTCTATTTGCTGGTCAAGGGCGACAATCTGATCTGGCCCATGATCACCGGTAAAAAGCATCGCGCGCGGCTGCCGGCGGAGTTGAACATCGTCTTTACGCGGCTTTATATCGCCTTGCTGCTCTTGGCCGTGAGCGCCGGCATCGCGGCATGGATCGTGATTGGGGGGGAATCTCTATTATGAAACGAATCATCTGCGGCTTTGTGCTCGCGGCGCTGGCCTCGCTTCCGGCAGCGGCGGCCGACTTTGCGGTGGACGGAAAATTCTTCACCCCGCCGCCCGGCATGACGACCATCGGCGATACCCATGGCGACATCGCCGTGTCGCCGGCCCGCGGCGTGGTTGGGAGGGTGCAGGGCGGGGATCATTCCGGCATCCAGGTCTATAGCGAGCAAGGCCGCTATCTGCGCAATGTGCCCGGCGCGCCGCCGGACCTGCATGGCTTCATCATTGCCCGTGCCCCCGACCGGAATTTCTACATCTATGGCGTCAGCCGGCTGGCGCAGGAGATCATCCAGCTCAAGCTGGACGGTTCAAGGGCGCTGACCATTCCTGCCTCGGCGATTCCGGCCCAATACAAAAAAGACGACAAGCAGGCGATCAATCTCACAGGCATCGCCGTGGCGCCCAATGGCGACATTTATGTCACCGACGGTTATGGCCTGGATTTCATTCATCGCTTCGACAAGGGCGGTAAATACACCGCCAGCTTCGGCGGCAAGGCCGCGCCATGGAATTTCGACACATGCCACAAGATCGCGATCGATCCGCGCTTTTTGCCGGTGCGATTGATCTGCACCGACCGGCGTCATGACAGGCTGGTGCATATGGACTTGGAGGGCCGCGTGCTGGGCGAATTCGGCTGGGGATTGCGTTTGCCCAGCGCCCTGGCGATCCGTGGCGATGAGTTGGCCGTGGGCGAGCTGATGGGCCGGGTTTCGCTGTTGGACAAGAACGGGCACATCACCGCAGTCATCGGCACCAACGACAATGTCGAAGAAATCCGCACCAACAAGGCGGCGCCGCAGATCTGGCAGCCGGACCGCTTCTATGCGCCGCACGGCGTGACCTATGACGCCAAGGGCAATCTGCTGGTGAGCGAATTCAACCAGTATGGCCGCATCTCGCGCGTCGAGCGCTCGGGTGTCCGCAAGTAGCGGCCGGGGCGTACTATATTGGAAAGCCTGAGCTTTTCGGTTCCAGGGCGGAGCAATGGACCCTGTCGCGGTTTTGCGGCATATCAATGGAAGCAGCCGGCTCAAATCGTCTTCGAGCCATTGATAACAAAGGCCTGATGGAACGGGCTTGGGCCAGGGGAAACGAGAGTGCGCACGCGCCACCTGCTTGCTAGCCGAATTGTATTTTGTCTGTTCGTGGCGATGCAGGGCACGTCCGTGTGGGCGCAGGAAGGCGTCGACCGCTATCCGGCGGCTTTTTTTGCCGCCAACCAGCCCGCCACCGCTTACGAAATGGTGGTTCTGCTGCCCGGCTTTCACATCCAGCTCGGCGATGCCACCGTTCGCGGCTTTTCCGGCACGGTGGGCAATGTCCTGATCGACGGCCAACTGCCGACCAGCAAGGAAGACACTGTCGAAGTTCTGCTGCGCCGTATCCCGGCCTCGTCGGTGGATCATGTCGAATTGATCCGCGGCGCCGCCGACATGCACGGCTATCCGGTACTGGCCAATGTCGTGCGCAACAAAAGCACGGCGTTGCAGGGACGCGCCGAGGTGGAAGGCGCCATCACCCACTACGACACCACCACCCACAAAATGGGGCTGCATCTGGTCCGGCAGGGCGAGGGTTCGACCGCGGAACTGTCGGCGTCCTGGGGCCGCGATCTGGGCATGATGAACCAGAACGGCTTTGGCGCACGGGGACGGTTCCTCCCCAATGGTACCGCGCTTCTGCTCTCGGAGTATAATTTCCCCAGGCTGACCAATTCCGCCGAACTCAGTTCGTCCTACCGCCAATCCCTGACGGATGGCGAATTTTCGCTGGGCATGATCCTGAAACAGGATCGGCTTTATTCGAATGTCCAGGAGCGCATCTATTTTCCCGCCGCGTCTTCGGCATCGGGGCTGGAAAGCAATCGCACGCGCAATGGCGAAGGTCGGCTGGATTACCGCCAAGGGTTGGGCGAACTGGGCCAGATACAATTGTTCGCCGTGCACCGGCTGGAAGAACAGGACGAGATCAGCCAGACCACGAACGCGGTGGGCACCGACAGGTCGCGCAGCCGGTTCAACACCCGCGAGGATGTGGCGCGGTTGGCCTGGCAGCAGTCCCGGGGGCCGTTGAAGCTGCAGGCGGGGGTGGAAGGGGCGATCAATGTCCTCAACAGTCGCAGCAGCCTGACCGTTGGCGGCGCACCGGTGATCCTGCCGGCTGCCAATATCAGACTGGAGGAAAAGCGGGCCGAATTCTTCTCCACCGCCACTTGGCGCATCAATCCGGTGCTGATGTCGGAGCTGGGCGCGCGCTATGAAACCTCCACCCTGTCTCAAAGCGGCGACAGCACGCTCACCAAGGACCTTTCCTTTTTCAAGCCGCGCTGGCTGACAACCTGGAACCCCGCGCCGGGCCATGAGCTGCGCCTGCTGATGGAACGCCAGGTCGGGCAGTTGGTGTTCCGGGATTTTGCCAGCTCGACCTCGCTGAACAGCAATATCATCACCGGCGGCAACAAGAATCTGGAGCCGGCGCATAGCTGGAACATCTCCCTGGCTTGGGAGCGGCATTTCTGGGGGCGCGGCTCGCTGGTGCTGGAAGCGCGGCGCGAATTCATCTCCCAGGTGGTGGACCGCATCCCGGTCTTCGCGGGGACAAAGGTCTTCAATGCGGTGGGCAATATCGGCAACGGCACCCGCGATACGCTCCTGACGAATTTTGTCGTGCCGCTGGACGAAATGGGACTGGAAGGGGTGACGGTAAAGGGCGATGCTGCCTGGCGGCATAGCCGCGTGCGCGATCCCGCCACAGGCCTGTTTCGCCGGATTGTGGGCGGCCAGACCTTCAGCGGCCCGTCCTTCGAGTTCAACACAATGTCCGAAATTACTTACGACATCCCGGAGCAGAATTTGCAGCTCGGTGTGACCGTGCATGATCACCTGACCACCCGCGAACTCGAATATCGCATTGACGAGGTCAGCACCAACTACCATGCCTATAAAATCGGCGTCTTCGCCGAATACAAGCCGTCGCCGGTCTGGATTGTGCGCGCCTTCGGTCGCGACCTCGGTCAAACCGCGGCTTTCCGGAACCGCGAGGTCTATGCGGGCCTCAGGGGCAGTGCGCCGCTGAGCTATATCGAGCGCCGTTCTTTGAGCAACGGCACCGTGGTGGGGGTCAATGTCCAGCACGATCTCTAGACCGGCGACGGGTCGCCGTTGGAAGATCGGCGTCCTTCTGGGCGCCGGCGTGCTGGTCAATTATATCGACCGCATCAGCCTCTCCGTCGCCGGGCCCCAGCTTCAGCGCGATTTCGGCCTGTCCCCGGAAGAGATGGGTTTTCTTTTCAGCGCTTTCTTCTGGTCTTACGCCTTGTGCCAACTGCCCGGCGGGCTGCTGCTGGATCGTTTCGGCATAAAGACGGTAGGCCGCTGGGGCACCTTTCTTTGGACCGCGGCGTCCGCCCTGACCGCCTTGGCCAGCGGCTATGCCGGCATCTTCGTGGCGCGTTTGCTGCTGGGGATCGCGGAAGCGCCCGGCATGATCGGCAATCAGAAAGCCACCGGACTGTGGTTTCCCAGGAACGAGCGCAGCCGTTCGACGGCGATTTTCGATTCCGCCGCCAAATTCGCCAATGTCATCGGCGTGCCGATCGTCGCCTTTTTTGTGGTGCGTTACGGCTGGCGCTGGGGCTTTGGCATCTCGGCCTTGCTCAGCTTTGCCTATTTCACCGCCTACTGGTTGATGTACCGGGATCCGTCCCAGGACAAGAATCTCAGCAAGCAAGAACATGATTACATCCTGGCCGGAGGCGCGGTGCCGGAAGGCCTGCCGGCGGCGGGACAGGCAAGAGCGCTGGCTTATGTGCTGAGCAACCGCAAGGTCTGGGCCCATATGGTCGGCTATTCGGCCTATGGCTATTCCTTCTATCTTTTTCTCACCTGGCTTCCCGGCTATCTGGTGGACACGCTGCATCTGAGCATCCTGAAGTCGGCCGGGTTCGCCACCATTCCCTGGATTTTTGCATCCCTGGCGGATTTGTTGATCGGCGGCTTCTTTGTCGACTATTTGCTGGCGCGCGGTTTCGACGACAACAAGGTGCGCAAAGCGGTGATCGCGGGCGGCATGACCGCCGGACTGGCGGTGTTCGGCGCCGCCTACACCGTCGATCCCTTCTGGGCGCTGGTGTGGATCACCATTTCCCTGTCGGGCCTTTCGGCGGCGGCGCCGGTGGCGTCTTCCATCGTCTCCCTGATCAGTCCGCGCGGCGCCACCGCCACCGTCGGCGGCATCGTCAATCTGACCAACAATCTGATGGGTGTGGCGGCGCCGGTCATTACCGGCTTCATCGTGGGCCTGACGCATTCCTTCGCCGGCGCCTTCCTGGTCGCCGGCCTTGTTTTGCTTGTCGGGATTTTCTCCTATGTTGTGATGCTCGGCAGGATCGAGCCCATTCCCGATCTTCCCGAAGAGAGCCCGGCCTAGATGTCCGCCGATACCATCATCCGTGACGCGCGCATTCTGGATGGCTCGGGAGCGCTCGCCTTTGAGGCCGATGTCCTGCTGCAGGGTGGGCGTATCGCGGAAATCCGCAAGTCCCTGGCGGTGGGCGGCGCCCATATTATCGAGGCGCAAGGCCGTTACCTGGCGCCCGGCTTTATCGACGCCCATTGTCACGATGACCTGATCTGCCTGCGCGAGCCGCAGCGGATGGAAAAGGTCGCCCAGGGTGTCACCACCCTGGTGGTGGGCAATTGCAGTTTTTCGCTCTATCCCGCGACACAGGCATCGGCCGAGGGGTTGCGGAAGCATTTTTCCACCTTGCTGGGCGAGGTTGCGGCCAGCGAAGTGTTTGAGGATTTCGCGGGCTATCGAAACGCACTGCATACAGGCGGATGCGCCTTGAATGTGGTTTCCCTGGTCGGACATGCGGCGCTCCGGCTCGCGGTTATGGGCCATGAAAATCGTCCTGCCACTCCTGCCGAATGTGCCCGGATGCAAGCGTTGCTGGCGCGCGAGCTAAGCGCCGGAGCGGCGGGATTGTCGCTGGGGCTGGTCTATCCGCCCAGCGCCTTTGCGCAGCACGAAGAGCTGCTGGCGCTGTCTGAGACAGTCAAACAGCAGGGCAAACTCTTGGCGGCGCATATTCGCGGCTATGAAGGCGATCTTCTGGAGTCCATTGACGAGTTTGTCGATCTGTTGCGCGGATCGGGCGCGCCGGGCCTGCTGTCGCACCTGCAATCGGCGGGCCGGCCGAATTGGGGCCAGATGGAAGCGGCGCTGGGCAAGCTGGAACAGGCGCGCGACCAGGGCATCGACATCAGCTTCGACATGTATCCCTATCCCGCGGGCAGCAGCTATATTCTGCAATTGTTGCCCCATGACGCGCTGGAAGGCGGGATCGACGCCTTGATCCCGCGTCTTTCGCAGCCGGAATTCCGCGCCAAGCTGCTTGGCTATCTGGAAGGTCCCGCAATAAGCCCCGCGCCGCCTTCGAAAGTATCCCTGATCGGCTGGGGCAATATTCAAATTTCGGGGGTCAGCAATCCGGCTCTCAAAAAGCTGGAAGGCCAAAACATGGTTCAGGCGGCGCAAAGCCTGAACATCACCCCCTTCGATCTGCTGGTGCGCTTGATCCGGGAAGACCAAGGGCAAACCGGCATCGTGATGTTTCAGCTGGATGAAAAAGATCTACAAGCGGCCTGCACGCACCGGCTGCATATGGTGGGATCGGACGGGCTGCCCAGGCCCGGTACCAAGCCGCACCCCCGTGCCTATGGCACCTTTCCGCGGGTCGCCGGGCGGCTGAGGCGCCAGGGGTGGTTCTCACTGGAGGATGCGGTCTGCCGCATGACCTCGCGCGCCGCGCAGCGGTTCGGGCTGACCGACCGCGGCCTGATACGGCCAGGCATGGTCGCGGATTTGGTGCTGTTCGACGATGCCATTCAAGATTGCGCCACCTTCGATTCTCCGACCCAGCTGCCGGCCGGCATAGGGCATGTTCTGGTGGCGGGTGAAATGGTAATGGAAGACGGAAAACTGACCGGCCGGTTGCCCGGCCGGGTCTTGGGTTAACAGGGGAGACGTGGAAATGCGTAAAGCGGTGATGGTTGAAGGCGCGGCAAAGCCCGGCGGGCATTATTCTCATGCCGTGATTGCCGACCGGCTGGTCTTTGTGGCGGGCCAGGCGGGGTCGGACCCCGCGACGGGCGTGATGTCGGACAAGTTCGCCGATCAGGTGCGGCAGACCTTGAAAAATATCCAGATCATTCTGCGCGGCGTGGGCTGCGATATGAAGGATGTGGTCAAGGTCAATACTTACCTGACCGACGGCACCCGCTTTCAGGAGTATAATGCCATCTACAAGGAATTCTTCCCGACCGAGCCGCCCGCGCGCACCACCATCGGCTGCCAGATGGGCGGCATTCTGGTCGAGATCGATTGCATCGCCTTGCTGCCGTCCTAAGGGGAGCTTGCATTGCGGATAGAGGAATTAGACACGCCGGTTCCGGTCGTCGATCTCGATATCGTCGAGCATAATCTCAAGAAGATGCAGGCTTATTGCGACAGCCATGGCCTGAATCTGCGCCCTCATATCAAGACTCACAAGATTCCGGCCTTCGCGCACCGCCAGGTGGAATTGGGCGCCAAAGGCATCACCTGCCAAAAGCTCGGTGAAGCCGAAGTGATGATTGATGCGGGGCTGGATGATGTCTTGATCTCCTATCCGCTGGTCGGCGCCGCCAAGGCTGACCGCCTGGCGGCGCTTTCGCGGCGCGCCAAGCTGCGGGTCGGCATCGATTCCGCTCTTGCCGCCGAAACCGTGGCCGCCGCGGCGCGTGCGTCCAATGCCCAGATCGGTGTTCTGGTCGAATTCGACAGCGGCAACAAGCGCACCGGGGTTGTGTCGGTCGAGGAAGCCTTGAACCTCGCGATACAAATCGAAAAGTCAGCCGGACTTCGCTTCGACGGCTTGATGACCTATCCCAGCAGCGCAGCGACGGCGGAATTCGTCGCCGAAGCCGGGCATCGTTTTTCCAAAGCCGGCATCGCCATCGGCGTGGTTTCCGGCGGCGGCACGCCCAATGCCTGGCAGGCGCACAAGATCGCCGGCCTCACCGAAGTGCGCGTCGGGACTTATATCTACCAAGACCGCGCCACGGTCGCCGCCGGCGCCGCGGATTTGGATGAGTGCGCCCTGCATCTGCATGCCACCGTGATCAGTTGTCCCACGGCCGACCGCGCCGTCATCGACGCCGGATCGAAATCCTTGTCCAGCGACCGGGTCGATCCGGCGGCCGGGTCCGGCTATG
The DNA here is from genome assembly GCA_966096025.1 of uncultured Alphaproteobacteria bacterium. Taxonomy (GTDB): domain Bacteria; phylum Pseudomonadota; class Alphaproteobacteria; order Micropepsales; family Micropepsaceae; genus Rhizomicrobium. The sequence goes on from CBHTTW010000002.1 coordinate 10,169, forward strand.
GCCTGATCCGCGGCTATGAAGACGCGGTGATCGAGCGGCTGAACGAGGAGCATGGCGTGATCGACGTCTCCCGCTGCAGCCGCAAGCCGCAGGTCGGCGAGCGGGTGCGGATATTGCCCAACCATGTCTGTGTGGTGAGCAATCTGCATGACGAGATCGCGTTGTCGCGCGGCGGCGTCTTGCTCGATACCAAGCGCGTGGAAGCCCGCGGCAAGACCCGGTAAGCTGTTGAAAATGCTGTATAATCAGGAAGACGGATAAAAGGTCTGAAAGATCATCGAGATGCCGCCGATGATCAGCGCCAGCCCGACCAGGCGCGAAACATTGCGTCCGTCGCTCATGACTTTTTCCAGCAGCACCAGGATGGCAAGGCCGGCGATCCAGATGATGCTCATGACACCGCCGACAAACAGAAGCAGCATCAAGGCGCCGCAGCATCCGATGCAATAGAGGCCGTGGCGAAATCCCAGATCGAGCGCGGGCAGGGGGCGCCCCTTGAAGCCGCCATGCTGCTGGATGAACTGCAAAGGCGCGCGGCAATGCGTCAGGCAGCGATACTTCAGATTGGACCATTGATAGAGGCCGACCGCGATCAGGATGCCGCCTCCGATCAAATCATTGGTGGTTGCCAGCATCGGCGTCAGCAACGCGGCGCGGCTGAGCGCGGCCTGCAATCCGGCCGCCAGCAATGAAAATACCGACCAGGCCAGCAGATATCCGGCGGCAAACCAGCCGGTCGCGGCGAAAGGTTTTTGTTGCGCCTGGGCATGACGCGCGACGCGGGCATGCAGCAGAATGGTGGGCGCGGCGGAGGGCATCATCATGCCCGCCATCATCACCGCCCACATGGCAAAACTGAAAAGAAAGTCGGCGCCCGACCAGGAATGGACCTGTGGCGCCACGGGCATGGCCATGCCGCTCATATCCATGCCGCCCATGGCCATCCCGGACATGGCGGGGGCGCCCCGGGGCACCGCCATATCGCGTGCTAGCCAGAGCAAATAGCCCCAGGCCAGCGCCGTCAGGATCACCAGCGCCGCAAGGACGGTTTGACGGTCGCGCCGAAAGATCGTTTCCAAGCTTGTTCCGGTCATCGCCCTCAGCCGACCACGCCGCTTTGAGACAGGTTTAATTCGCAGAAATGACCATGGCTGTCGGCCAGATCCATGGCCATCGGCTTTTGCGTTTTCGACCAGCCGCGCCCCACCTCGGCCAGCCGGAATTCAAAACCGTTGGGATTGTCGATGCGTATGCGATGCTCGGCGCCGGTGACCGGATTGAGGATGGGCTCGCCCCGCGATTCGATATGGCCGGCCACTTTCAACCGCGCCAGCCGCCGCTCGACATCGATTTCGAAATCGATCTCGGAAAAGACCGGTTCATGGACCTTTTCCAAGGTCGAGGCAAAAACATTGAAGATCGTCGCGCCCGGATCGGTGTCCTGACCGCTTAGAATGCGCAGCAGGGCATTGCGCTGGGCCTGGTCGGCCCGCTGGTCGATGATCAGCGCCGCCTCGCCGCGGCCCTCATGGATGGGCCCGGGCCAGATGAACATGCCGGCCACTTTCAGGCCGTCGAGCCTGGTGTCGCCATGATGGCCGCTATGGATTTGAAATCCGACCACCGCCCGGCAATGGCCCTGGGTCGGCAATCCGTTGAACTGGCAGGGGCAGCCGTAAGAGCAATTGCAGTTGGAAAATTCGAGCGCCCTGATCGTCCAGCTCGTATCGGCCATGCATTGCTCCCAATAGGCAAAAATATTAGCCCAATCGGACGAGGCTTTCGAGCGCCGGGCGATCGGCAAAAATCCATCTGCGAATATGGTGAACGCCGTTGTCCGCGGCTTGCGGCTGTCTCAAGCATCTGACAAATAACGCGAAAATTCACCCTCCACCTGGTCCGGCCGCGCCACTGATGCAGCGGCGGCCCTGCCGGCCCGGGCCGGGTTCCAGCGGCCAGTGCGGCGGCTCGGCTCGCTTTACGCGCCCGCGCCGGCCTGCCTATACAGATGAGCAAGGGGATCGCGATGAAAGTATCGCAGATGGCGTTGGGCGAGAAGGCGGGCGGCGAGCCCGCCAACGCGCTTTCCAATTTTCTGGCCCAGACCCACGCCGCGCTCGCCCTCGACGATAGCGGCGCGGTCGCCGACTATATTCCCGAATTGTTGAAGGCCGATCCCGCCCATTTCGGCATAGCGCTCGCCACCACCGACGGCCATCTTTACGAGATCGGCGACGCCTCGGTGCCCTTCACCATCCAGTCGATTTCCAAGGCGTTCGTGTTTTCGCTGGCACTGGAGATTTTCGGTCCCGACCGGGTTGCGACCGTGATCGGCGTCGAGCCCAGCGGCGACGCCTTCAACTCCATTCGCCTCAGCGCCGACAACCGGCCGTTCAATCCGATGGTGAATTCCGGCGCGATCGCCTGTTCCGCCCTGATCCATGAAGCCCATGGCGAAAAGGCGGCCGAATATATCCGTCACATGCTCGGGCGTTTCGCCGGCCGCGACCTCGACGTCGATGAATCGGTGTTCAAGTCGGAGCGCCTCACCGGCGACCGCAATCGCGCCATTTCCTTTTTGCTGCGCAATTACGGCATCATCAAAGGCGATGTCGCGGATGCCCTGGATGTCTATTTCCGGCAGTGTTCCGTGCTGGTGACGGCGCGGGACCTGGCGATGATGGCGGCCACCCTGGCCAATGGCGGAATAAATCCCTCCACCGGCGAGCGCGTGTTGAGCCCCTATACCGTGTCGCGGACGCTTTCGGTGATGACCAGCTCGGGGATGTATGACTATGCGGGGGAATGGATCTACCGCGTCGGGATCCCGGCAAAGAGCGGCGTCGGCGGGGGCATTCTGGCCGCGCTCCCCACGCAGTTCGGGCTCGGCACCTTTTCGCCGCGGCTTGACGCGCATGGCAACAGTGTGCGTGGCCTGAAAGTCTGCGAGGCCCTGTCCGGTCATTTCGACCTGCACATGCTCAACGGCACCACCGACCTGCGCAATTGCATCGTGACCGATTATGACCTGTCCTGCGTCTCGCCGCGCGGGCGCCAATCCCATGAGCAGAGAATTCTCGACGAGCACAAGAGCGATGTGCGGATTCTGGAGCTGACCGGTACGCTCACTTTCGCCAATGCCGACCACATTGTGCGCCGGGTCGCCGGCAATCCAGGGCTGCAGCTTTTGGTCATGGATTTCAGGCGTGTGCCGCGCATGAGCGTGGGCGCGGCCAAGATACTGGCCGAGCTGTTTCGCGCCCTCAAGGCAAGCCGGATCACGCCGGTCCTGTCCGGTGTCGACAAGCGCTCGGCCAATTGGTCCATCCTTGCGCCTCATCTCGGCGAGGGAGGGCATAATTTCACCCGCCTGGATGAAGCGATCGAATGGGCGGAAGACCAGATCATTTTCCGCTTCGGCGGCCTGATGCATGTGGTCGATGCCATGGATCTGGCGGATCAGGAATTGTTGGAGGGCCTGGCCCCCAACCTGGCGCAGCAGCTTGGCGCCCTTGGAACACCGCGCAGCTTTCACGCCGGGGAGCGGATATTTTCCGCCGGCGCGCAATCCAGCTCCATATTCTTCCTGCAGAGCGGAATGGTCAGTGTGAAGCTTCCCGATGGCGTGCGGTTGGCGACGCTGGTGCCGGGAACGGCATTCGGCGAGATGGCGCTGTTTGAGAAAAATCGCACCGCCGATGTCTGGGCCGACAGCGCGGTGCGCTGCGTCGAACTGCCCTTGGAGGATTTCTACCGGTTCCGCGACAGTCATCCGCAGATCGGCGAGCAGATCATGCGCAACCTGGCCGGTTTGCTGGTGCGCCGGCTCGGCCGCGCCAACCGACGCATCGATCTACTGAGCAGCCACTAAGCCGACAGCACGGCGAGAATTCCCAGATAGGTCAGCTGATGCAACAGCTGGTCGGCGCCGAACACGGCCCAATAAAGGCTTTGGTTGATGCCGAGGCGAAAATGCTTGTCGATATAGAGTTTCAGCCAATCGACATGATAGTGGATCAAAAATTCCACGGCCAGGATCGCCGCGATGAGCGAGGGCTCGCGCGACAGCAGCAGGATCGCGGGCAGCGAGCCAAGGGCGTGCAGGCCGGCATGGATGAAACCCGCCGGATGGCCGTAAATTCCCTTGTTGCGATAGAGGTAAGCGGTCTGCAGAACAAAATCGCAGAGGAAATGCTTCACCTGGAACAGCGCCAGGCTCCACAGCAAGAGTGAGACGCCCGGACTCAAGCCGCCAAGCTCCGCTGCCTGGAATTGTTGGTGAGGATAGGCGTCAAGACAGGCATCGACTCATTGTGCCCGATCAGCATCGGGCCGAACAGCGTCAATAGCAAGCCATGACGCTGGCGGGTCGGCCACCGATCCTTTAGGCTTGGCCGGCATCCCATTCAAAGGCGGTATGGTGAATCCCATCCTGGAGCTTTGCAAATCCGTGCCGGTGCGCAGCTTTGAGCCGGGGGCGCCCCTGCTTGCCGAGGGCAAGAAATCCGGTCTGCTCTATGTCTTGGTCGATGGCGAGGTTGAAATCGTCAAGGGCGATTTCCAGATCAATGTGGTTTCGGACGCCGGCGCGATCTTCGGCGAAATATCGGCCTTGCTGGACCTGCCGCATATGGCGACGGTCCGCGCTTTGTCGCCTTGCCGCGCCCATGAGGTGCATGACGGCAACGAATTCCTCAAGGCGCATCCGGAAATCGCGCATCATCTGGCCCAACTTCTGGCCCGGCGTCTGCACGGGGTTTCGACCTATCTTGTCGATCTCAAACAGCAATTTGCCAGCCACGAAAACCATCTTGGAATGGTGGACGATGTGCTGGAGAGCCTGGTTAACCAGCAGCATCAGCGCTTTGTGCCGGGCTCGGACCGGGATCCCGGTTTTTAATCAGCCAGTCCGGCAATTGATGCAACTGCTCCAGCGGGCGCTCAAGCGGCAGATCAAGCTTGACCGATTGCACGCCGGCCAATGATATCCATATCGCCTCGCGCGCATCGGTATCGACGATGATATGAGTTGGCACCGGCCCGATCTGGTTGCCGCAGTTGAACACCCAGGTCGAGCCGATGCGGTCGGCCCAGGAACCGTCCTTGATGAACGGCGCCTGATGGATATGGCCCGAGAAAACGATGTCGGGGCGGTATCGCGCGATCCAATCCGTCAGCTCGGCATCACCGTAATACTTCTTGCCGTCCCAGCTGGTCGGCGAACCGTCGGGCGGCGCGTGATAGACCCAGATCCAGCTTTTCTTCGGCTTGGCATGATCGCGCGCCAGTTGCTCTTCGACCGCCTGTTTGGCGTTGGGGCCGTCCCACCAGGGGCAAATCGTGACGAGCATGTCCTCCAGCGCCACGCTGTCGCCATCACAGGCAATGCCCATCTGCTTGACCCGGCGCATCCAGCGCGCGGATTTCTCGCCATTGATGTCCCGCGAGTCCAGATCGTGATTGCCCGAGGATGTGATGATCCTGGTGCTGTCCATCAATCGCCTGAGATATTTCAGAATCACGACGACCTGAACGCTGCCATCGACATGATTGGAAATGTCGAGATGATCGCCGGCGATCACCACGGAATCAAAATCCGGCGCCACGGCCATCGTCCAGTCATACTGCTTGAGGGCGTAATGCAGGTCCGAAACCAGCAGAAATCTCATGTGGCGGTCCTTGGAGGGATGTATGACGTAACGATGACAGTCATTGTTTTGTCGTCAAAGTGCCCCATGGTGCCTTTCGCTCCATCGGCCGCAGCCGAGGCGGGTTTGTGCGTAAGGGGATCAGTGATGCAGGGCGAAGCGCAGGACATATTCAAGCCGAGCTTTCTGGGGCTTTTCAAGAACGAAGACAATCTTGTGTCCCTCAGGGCCGGTGAGACCCTTTTCAAGAAGGGAGACGCCGCCAAGCACATGTATGTCGTCCTGTCGGGCGAGCTTCGGGTCGGCGACGGCAACAAGATTTTTGCCGAACTTTCGCCGGGCTGCCTGGTTGGGGAAATGGCGCTGATCGATCACGCCCCTCGCGCCGCGACCGTCACGGCGGCAACCGATTGCACCTTGGCGCTCATCGATGAGAGGCGCTTTCTCTTTCTCACCCAGCAAACCCCGACTTTTGCGCTGAATGTGATGCGCGTGCTGAGCCAACGTCTTCGTCATATGGACGCGATGGTGAGTGGCTAAGCCCCGATTTTGCACTGCACCATCGGATCTGAGGGCTGGCGATGGCCAGTTATTAGGCAGCAACTGGCGCTTCTTTGTGCAAAGCAAGTCCGAACCGTACGGGCGGCGCCGTAAACCAAAATTGACCATGGCGTATTCTTTGCCGCTTCGCACTGCGATAGGCTGGCGGCCAAGGCAGCGGGCACTCAGTCTGCGGGATTTTGGGCGTTGGTTTGGTTTGTGAAGTGGGGCGGCCGTGACTTCGGCTAAGTCCGTTGCGGCGTCATGCCGGACCGGGTTTTTGCGTTGTCGCAACTATCAGATCCCACATGGCGATGGTGTGATTTTGTCGTTCTGAGTTGCGACTGAGATTTTTGCCAGTTCCAGCTGGGATGCGCTGTCAGCCATCGGTGTTGCATGACACCTGGCATGAGGCTTGGTGGCGGTTTCGGTGGGCGGGGCATTGTGTGACGCAAGCATCACGGTTTGGAAATTGCCGCGTCGGCTTGGCGGCAGTTGTCGCTATTTCCGCTCTGTCCTGCGGCTCCGTGACGGCTCAGATTCCCGGCGGATTGCCGGGCTCGGTGGAGCCCGGACGGGATCGTCCGGTGCCGGGCATTCCGGCGGAGCCGAAATTCGATTTCCGTATAGAGACGCCAAGCCGGTCCTCGGTGCCGCGCGCGGTCGACGAAATACGATTCCGGCTGAACGGCATCCAGATCAACGGAGCGGTGACTTTGCCCGCCGCCTCCTTCAGCCCCCTGTATCAGAAACTGATCGGCAAGGATGTGAGCCTTTCCGATATTCTCGATATCGCGGCGGGGATCGAAAACGAATATCGCCGGGCGGGTTACATTCTGGTTCGCGCCTTTGTTCCGCCGCAACGGGTCGCGGACGGCATTTTCACGATCAATGTGGTCGAAGGCTTTATCGCCAATGTGGCGGTCGAGGGCGGTACGGCCGGTACCCGCAACCGGATACGCGCTTATCTGGAACCGGCCCGCGCCTCCAAACCGCTGCAGCTTTTGGCAATCGAGAAGGCGCTGCTCCTGACCAACGATCTTCCGGGCGTGACGGCGGCGGGGGTGCTGCGTCCTTCGCCCGATACGGCCGGTGCGTCGGAACTGGTGGTGACCGTGCCTGACATTCCGATCACCGGCCGCTTTGCCGTCGACAATCGCGGATCGCGTTTTTCCGGCCTTTGGTCGGCGACCGCCGATGTGACGGTCAACACCCTGTTCGACGATGAGGACCAGCTCTCAGCCGGCGCCGCCGCGACGCTGGCCGCTGATCCCTTGCGGCGCACCTTCGGTCAGCTTCGCTATCGCCGGCCGGTGGGTGATCGGGGCGGCGTGTTGAGCATGATTGGCACGCTTACCCATGGCGAGCCGGGATCGACCCTGCAAGCATTCCATGTCCTGACCGATTCCTGGGCGGTGGGGCCGCGTTTTATCTTTCCCCTGAAACGGACACGCGCCGAGAGCATCCTGATCGAATCCGGTTTTACGGCGCAATCCGCGCGCGTGAACATCCTGGGCACGCCGCTCAGCCATGATGACTGGCGGGTGGTGGATTTCGGCATCAGCTATCTCAGCAACGATTTTCTGGGCGGCGCCTGGACCGCCAATCTCGATGTCGCGCAAGGTCTGCCGATATTGGGCGCCAGCGGCAATGGCGCGCCCGATCTGTCGCGGTTCGGCGGGCGGGTGGATTTCACCAAACTGTCCGGCGGTGCGCGCTTTACCCGCAGCATCGCCGGGCCGTTGGAAATCATGCTGGCCGCGCAGGGCCAATATGCCTTCAATCCGCTCCTGATCGGGGAGCAATTTGCCTTCGGCGGATCGCAGACCGGCCGCGGTTACGATACCGGCGCGATTACCGGCGACCACGGGTTGGGCGGCACGGTCGAGCTTCGCTACGACCCCGGGCTGCGCATTCCCGCCGTCCAGGCGCTGCAGCCTTATGTTTTCTACGACAAGGCCGGCGTCTGGAATGTCCAGAGCGGCGGACTGCCCGGACAAAGCGTCAGCTCGGTCGGGGGCGGTATCCGCGCCTGGCTGGATCACGAAATTTTCGCCGGTCTCGAGGTTGTGCATACGCTGGAGCCTGTTCCCGGCAGTGACGGCGGACGGCGCGCCACCAAACTCCTGCTGAATGTGTCGGTGGGGTTCTGATGAGAGGACCGGCCCGCCACGGTTTTGGACATTCCTGCGGCCGCATGGCCCTGGCGGGTTGTGTGGCCCTAATGCCGTCCGTGCCGGCGCGCGCGCAGATCTTGCCGTCCGGCGGCAATGTGGCGGCGGGTTCGGCCTCCATCATCGCCATCGATCCCGCCAAGACCGTGATCGTGCAGCAAAGTGAAAAAGCCATTATCAACTGGCAGGGTTTTTCCGTGGGGACGGGCGCGAGTGTCGTATTCCAGCAGCCCAATTCCGCCGCCATCACCCTGAACCGGGTCACCGGCTCCGGCGCCTCCATCATCGACGGTAGTCTTCTCGCCAATGGTCAGGTCTGGCTGGTCAACGGCAACGGCATTCTGATGGGACAGGGCAGCCGCATCGATGTGGGGGGCTTGATCGCCACGACCACCGACATCGCGGACAAGGATTTCATGTCCGGCCGCTATGAATTCGCCAAGGGTTCGTCCAATCCGGACGCGGCCGTCATCAATCGGGGATCGATTGCGGCGGCTACCGGCGGCTCGGCGATCCTGTCGGGAGCGCATGTCGCCAATGAAGGCGTGATCCGGGCCAAGCTCGGACGCGTCGTATTGGGCGGCGCCAACGCCTTCTCCGTCTCATTCGATGGCGACAATCTGATCCAGTATCAGATCGCCGCGCCCGTTTCTCAAACCCCCAAGGACGGCGAGGGCAAACCTGTTTCCAGGCTGGTATCCAATTCCGGGATGATCGCCGCGGAAGGCGGACAAGTCCTGATGACGGCGCGCGCCGCCCGCAATATCGTCGACAATGTCATCAATACGACCGGCATCATCCAGGCGCGTTCGGCATCGGTGCACAACGGAGAAGTCGTGCTGGATGCGGGCGAGGGCGGCACGGTCTCGGTCGCCGGTACGCTGGATGTTTCCGGCAACCGGGCCGGTGAGAGCGGCGGCTCGTTGACGGTGCTTGGCGAACAGATCGCCATCGCCGATGGCGCCCGGCTGGATGCGAGCGGGGATGGCGGCGGCGGCCAAATTCTGATCGGCGGCAATTTACATGGCGCGGGGCCTCTGCCCAATGCCCAAACCGTGACGGTCGCAAAGGCGGCCATCGCGGCGGACGCCACCGCGAGCGGCACGGGAGGAACGGTCGCGATCTTCTCAAGCGGCCGGACCAGCGTTGCCGCGACTGTCAGTGCCAAGGGCATTGCCGCGGGCGGCACGGTGGAAACGTCCGGCCATGATCTGACCCTGGTTGAAGGGGTCCGCGTTGACACCTCGGCCAGTTCGGGCGCCACCGGCCTGTGGCTGCTTGATCCCATAGATGTCGTTGTTGATACCGCCGCCGCGGCGAACATCACGGCCAGCATCGCCAGCACCAATGTCAGCGTCACCGCTTCCAACGACATCACCATCAACGCTCCGATACAGTATGACAGCCCCAATTCCCTGGCATTCTTGGCCGGGCGCAATTTGTCCGTCAGAGCCTCGGTTCAGAATTCCGGTTCGGGAGACACTGTGGCGGTGGCGGGATGGGATCAGGTGACGGCCGCGTCCGCTGTCCTTGCAACCCCGGCTTCTTACGGCAACGGCGGCGGCAGCATATTGATCGGCGAAGCCAATGCCGGCAGCGGTGCCGCATTCGGCAGCAAGGACGGCGCTACCATCGTCGCGGCGAGTCAACTGACTTTGCTGGCGGCGGGCGGCTCCGCCCAGGTCGGATATCGCGCTTCATCGGCTTTTGTTTCTCAAGGCAGCATCAGCATCGTCCTCTCCGGCGGATTGACGCTTGCCGGCGGCAATTTCGTGGCGAATTCCGCTTTCGCGCAAATCGGTCATGGCGGTCCGGGAGCGACCGGCTCGATTTCCGGCGATATCGCCATTTCGGCGCAAGGACCGGTCACTTTGGCCAGCGCAGCGCCGTCATCGGGCGGCGCTCATATCGGCAATGGCGGGCCGGCCAGCCAAGCCATCGCCACCGGAAAGCTGTCGCTTGTCTCGGCAGGAGATATTCTGATGGGTTCCGGCGCCACCATGAGCGCCGGAGGCGCCAGCGACGCCCTGGTGATCGCGGCGGCCGGCAGTTTCACCAATCAGGCGGGGAGCGCGGCGCTTGGCGTCTCGCCCCAGGGCCGCTGGCTGGTGTTCCTGAATAGTCCGGTCGATCTGATATCGGGAGGTTTGGGCGGCCTTCCCTTTTACAATCGTCCGTTCAATTTTTCCGCCAAGAGCTACGCGCCCGTCACCTCGGCCGGCAATCGTTTTGTCTATGCCGTCGCGCCGGTATTGACCGTGACCGCCAATGACGCGGCGAAAGTCTATGGCGCCCCCAATCCGGCATTGTCGGCGACGATCTCCGGTGGGCTGCCGGGGGACGCGCTCGCCGGTTTGTTCGCCGGAAGCCCATTGCTCAGTACCGGCGCGGCAACCGGCTCGGCGGTCGGCAGCTATTCCATCCTGGCGTCGCTCGGCACCCTGACATCGGACTATAATTACGGCTTTCAGTTCGCAAGCGGTGTCCTGAATATCACGCCCGCGACCCTGACGGTTTCTTTGACCGGAACAGTCCAGAAAACCTATGACGGAACCGCGGCGGCGACTCTGAGCGCGTCCAACTACAGTCTCGCGGGCTTGATCTCCGGCGATAGCGTCACGCTCAATGCCGTGGCGGCCTATGACAACAAGAATGCCGGCACCGGCAAAACCGTAACCGCCGGCGGCTTATCGCTTTCCGGAGCGGCCAGCGGCAATTATGTGCTGGCGTCGCCGGTCGCGGCCGCCGCAATCGGCGTGATCGATCCGGCGGTGGTGACCGCATCCCTGACTGGGTCGGTGCACAAGACCTATGACGGCACCGCGATAGCGACACTAAGCCCGTCCAACTACGGTCTCGCGGGCCTGATTTTCGGCGATAGCGTCACGCTCAATGCCGCGGCGGTCTATGACAACAAGAATGCCGGCACCGGTAAAACCGTAACCGCAAACGGCTTGTCGCTTTCCGGAGCGGCCAGCGGCAACTATGTGCTGGCGTCACCGGCCGTTGCCGCCGCAATCGGCGTGATCGATCCGCTGGTCTTGACCGCATCCTTGACCGGAACGGTTCAGAAGCCGTTCGACGGCACCACCGCCGCGAGTTTGACCGCCACCAACTACAATCTCTCGGGCGTTTTGGCGGGCGATAATGTGAGTTCCAACAATCCTGCCGCCGGGTCATACGACAGCAGCACCGCCGGCACCGGCAAGATCGTGACGGTCGCGGGTCTGACGCTTTTGGGCACGGACGGCGGCAATTATATCCTGGCATCGCCGGCCATCAGCGGTGCGGTCGGGATCATCACGCCTGCCCCGATCAGCCTGCTGGGCAATTCCTTCACGCCCAACGGCATCTCCTTGCCTGGACAATTTGCGGTGCCGGCGGGCGGCGCTCCGTCGCCTGGGCCCTCGGACGCGACAGCCGATATCGGGGGTTCCGACGGCGCGGCTTTCTCGCTCGGCCAATCGCTGAGCGGCGGCGCCCAGTCGTCATCCACCGTTCTGCTGGACGGGCTGCTGCGCCAAGTCACGCCCGGAGCGGGAGGCCCGACCCGCAGCGTGCCGCCCTATGGTCAAATTTTTTCCAGCTGGGGCAATGAGGCCTTCTGGCAATGATCCGGCGGTTTTTCCTTTTTCTGGTGATCGCCGGCGGCTTTTTTCCGGGGGCGGCGTTGGCGCAGGCCGACCGGCTGCAATTGGGAAAGAATTTCGGCGGCGAGGCCTGCCGCATCGACAGCGACCCGGTTGCGGCCCGTTCCACCGATATCTATTGCGGCGAGGCCGTTCAAAGTGTGGGGCAGCTGGAAGTCAACGCACTCAATGCGCCTTTGCCCGGCGACACGGCTGCCCGGCGCGAAGCCCTGCGCGCCCGCGCCGACACCATCACCACCGCGATGGCGGTGAGCGGACAGCTTGCCTGCGATTCCGGCCAGTTCCTGGGCGCCAGCGAGGCGCAGCTTTTTATTTGCACCATGCAAAGCACAAGCTGGCCGCATATTCTGCTGATTGCCGGCGCGGATCGCTTGATCGTGCAGGCGGAAGGCATGCCCAGCATGCTGCCAGTCCTGGCGGCGGCGATCGCCACGGCATCTAGCCATCCCATCGCCGCGGCGGATATCGCCGAGGGCGAACGCCTTCTGGCGACCAGAATGCCTGTGAAGGTTCTGCGGGCCGCCACCGCCGATTTCGCGCGCGATTCCCAATCCATCGAGGCGGCGCGGGCTTACAGCAGCCGCAACGATTTCGCCGCCGCCGAGATCGCGCTTCGCGGCGCGTTGGACAACAATACAAAATTGTTCGGCCCCGACTCCGTTCCCGCCGGTTTGGCCCTGATGGAATTGGCCATGCAGGTCAGCAATCAGGGCCGGTTTGATGAAGCCGCGGGCCTGTTTCGCCGCGCCTCACCCATCATCGAGGCGTCGGTCAATGCCGATGCGCGGGCCCAGTTCAACTCCTATCTGGCGCTGGATGCCGCCAATCAGCGCGATTTCGCCAAGGCGCTGACTTACGCCCGCCAGGCGACCGCAGAGCGGCGCGCGCAACTCAAGGCCGCCAATGGCGGCGATTCCGAGATGGCATTTTCGGGATTGCCGGCCATGAGCAGCGGCGAGTTGGCGCATTCGCTGCGGATCGAGGCGCAAATGGCGCTCCGGCTGGGCGATCTGCCCAATGCCCAAGTCGCCGCGGAAGAGGCGCTTTGGATCATCAATCTCGAACCGGGTCTTGCGCTGTGGTGGCGCGCCGACGCGGTGTCGCTGATGGGTGAAGTGAATGAAAAACTGGGGCGCGTCGCCGCCGCCGAACGCAATTACCGCGACGCGATCGCGTTGCGCCAGAAACTGTTCGGCGATTCCGCGCCCTTGGTGCTCTCCCATCTCATGGCGGGACGCTTTTATACCGAGCAGCAGCTTTACCCGCAGGCGCTGGACCATTTCCGTCTGGCCATGGCGATTCTGTCCCGCAGCGCGGTGGCCCGCGCCCGCATCATGCCGGACCAGTTGATTCCCTTCCTCGCGGCCGCCGCCGGCATTGATGCCGGCCCGGCGCAGCGGGCGATATTGGACGGGGAAATATTTCGCGCCATCCAGCTGGTGAATTCCGATGTCGCCGACCAGGCGATCGCGCGTGCTTCGGTCCGACTGGCCGCGGCCAATCCGGCGCTGGCCGGTCTGGTGCGGGACGCGCAGGATGCCCAGCGCGCGCGCGATCAGCTGCGCTTGGCGATAGCCGCCGAACTTGCCAAGGCCGCGGAAGAGCGCGATCTCCAGCATGAAACCAGGCTCGGCCAATTGCTGGTTTCCGCCTCGGGCCGCGCCGACACATTGGCGGCAAGGGTGCAGGAGGAATTTCCCGACTATGCGCGATTGGCCAGTCCGGGCCAGGTGACTTTGGCCGATCTGCGCGCCCAGTTGCGCTCCGGCGAGGCCTTCCTGTCTTACGTCATCGGCTATAGGGGCGGCTATGGCCTGCTGGCGACACAAACCGGCCTGACCATCAAGAAACTCGATGTCACATCCGCCTCTCTGGCCGCCGATGTCGCACAATTGCGGCGCGCCCTTTCTCCCCAGCTGAGCGGCTTGCCGGACTATTCACTGCAGGGTGCCTATGCGCTCTATGCCCATCTGCTGGAGCCTTTCGCCGCCGATCTCAAAGGCGTCCAGCATCTTGTCGTGGCGCCCGGGCCGGGCCTGTCAAATCTGCCTTTCAATCTCCTGGTCACCGCCGCGCCGGTGGAGGGCCAACGCTATGCCGATGCCCCTTGGCTGATACGCCAGATGGCGGTAAGCCAGGTGCCCAGCCCGCGCGCCTTTGTGGCGCTGCATCAAGCCGAGCTGAAACGCCAGGCGCCGCCGCGTCCGTTTTTGGGTTTGGGAGATCCGCAGCTGACCGGCGCCGGCGGTTCCGTCGGAGCGGCGGCGCTGGAGACCTTGGCCCAGAATTGCCGCGACGCCAGTCCAATGCCGGCCGGCCTGCTCCGGGCGCTTGCCCCCTTGCATGAGACGGCGGCAGAAGTGCGAAATGCCGCCCATGCGCTGGGGGGAGGCGACGATTCCATTCTGTTGGGTGCGGCCGCCAGCGAATCCGGATTCCGCGCGCGGCCGCTGGACCAGTATCGCATTCTCTATTTCGCCACCCATGGTCTCTTGCCGGGAGAGTTGCATTGCCAGGCCGAGCCGGGCCTGGTGTTGTCGCCTCCGGCGAGTACGGCAACCGCCAGCGACGCCGACGGTCTGCTGGAATCAGGCGAGGTCGCGGGTTTGAGACTCAATGCCGACCTGGTGGTGCTTTCGGCCTGCAACACCAGCGCGGCGGGCGCCGGCCGATTTGGCGGCGGTGCCCTGGAAGGTTTGGCGGACGCGTTTTTCAATGCCGGCGCCCGCGCGGTCTTGGCCAGCCATTGGGAAGTGCCCTCCGCCGCGACGGCCCAGTTGATGACCGGTGTATTCCAGCGTTATGGGCGGGACCGGGGACGCGGACTCGCCGAGGCTTTGCGGCAATCGCAATTGGAGCTGCTGCGCGATTCCGCCACGGCGCATCCCTTTTATTGGGCGGCCTTCACTCTGATCGGCGTCGGAGGCAGTGGCCCGGTTCAAACGGTTCAACAGGCTAATGGAGGTACCTTATGAAGTTGTCACGACCTTTGCGCGCAACCGTCATCGGCCTGGTTCTGTTGGGTGGGACGGGCGCGCAAGCTGCCGATCTGGTGGTTCTGGAATCGCGCGGCGCCAATTTGCGGCCCGGCCAGATTGTCGATTCCACAAAACCGCTGGTGCTCAAGCAAGGTCAGCATATCACCCTGATAAGCCCCACCGGCGTGACCCTGAAACTTGACGGCCCCTATGACAAGGCGCCTGGCGGCGATCAGGCGCGCGGCATGCCGGTCGCCAACAGCCTGGCGCTGCTGGTGACCCAGCGCCAGGCCCGTCTGGGCGAAGTCGGCACCACGCGCGGCGCCGCGCCCAATCCGCTGCCCGGTCCCTGGCTGATGGATGCCAGCCGCGCCGGAACAGTATGCCTGCGGGACGGAAGCCCGGCGGTGTTGTGGCGGCCCGATGCCAGCCGCGAAGCGACGCTCGCGGTGACACCCGCCGACCATAGCTGGAAAACCGAGGCGCGCTGGCCGGCGGGTTCGGACCGCATCACGGTCCCGGCTCCCGCCGTGATCCGCGGCGGCGCGACTTATCTGGTTTCCCTCAACGGCAATCAATCGGCGATGACGGTGGAAAGCGTTCCCACCGGCCTGGCGAATGATTCCGTCCGCGCCGCTTGGCTCGCCGGCAAGGATTGCGAGGCCCAAGCCAGGGCGTTGCTGCAAAGCGGGAAATGACGGTTTCGCTTTTCGCCAATATTTCGCGGCTCAGGCAGGCGCGCCCGGCCAAGCTGCTTGGAGCGGTGGTGGTGGGAGCGCTCTGCGCCGTCCTGGCCGTCGCCGCGGTCAAGAATTTGCCGTTTCTGGCCAACGCCAACCAGTACATTCTGGACGGTGAAACCGTAACGCTGGCGCCGGCGCAACCCCAGGATCCCGACATCGTGATCGTTGCGGTCACCGAGGATACCTTGGCGCAATTTCCTTATCGCGCGCCGGTCGACCGCCAGTTCATGGCCACGCTTCTGTCGAATTTGGCCGGGAAGAAGCCGCGCGCGATCGGCGTGGATTTTCTGTTCGACCAACCCACCGAGCCGGCCAAGGACGATGCCTTGAAACGCGTTCTCGCCGAGCTGAAAATTCCGTTGCGTGTCGCCTATACCGAGGCCGGCAGCCTGGTCAGCCCCGAGCAGCGCGGTTTTCTGCAAAATTTCATCCCCTCCGCCAAGCGTGCGCTGGTCACCTTGGCGGAAGATCAGTTCGATGTGGTGCGCTGGGTTTATCCGGGCGCCGCCACCCAGGACGGCCGTTATGTGATGGGTTTTTCACGCGCCCTGGCGGAAGATGCCGGCGTCAAGACGCCATCCGAGCAGGTGCCGATCGCCTGGCGCGCCGCGCCCGGCGACGGCACTCCGGCGTTCCTGCAATTTCCCGCCCATGCGGTGAAGTTTCTGCCCGATGCCTGGTTCAAGGACAAACTGGTGCTGATCGGCTCCGACATCACGCTGGTCGACCGTCACCGCACCCCATACATGACGGTGTTTTCCGGCGGGGAAGGCATGCTGCCGGGCGTGGTGATTCAGGCCCATGCCTTGGCGCAATTGCTGCACGGTTATGCCGCGCCCGCGACCTCGTGGCAGGCCGATCTGGGGATCGCCTTTGTGCTGGCGGTCTTGGGGGCAATGCTGGGTCTTGCGACCCCGGCTTTTTATCTTCGCGCCGGGACGGGTCTGGTGCTGGTCGTTCTTTTCTGGGCGGGTAGCGCGGCGCTCTTTCATGCCGGCGGGCCGCTGGCCGGTCCGGTCGCGCCCGCTTTGGCTTTTGCCATGGCGTTTTTCGCCATGGAGGCGGCCAGCGGCAGTGAGGCACGGGCGCAGCGCAAATTTATCGAAGGGGTGTTTTCGCATCATGTCGCCCCGGAAGTGGTGGCGCAGATTCTAAGCGACCCGGCCAAGATGACCTCGCTGGAGGGTGAAAGGCGCGTGATGACATTCATCTTCACTGACGTCGCCGATTTCACCACCCTGTCGGAACATGTCGAGGCCAAGGAATTGGGCCGCGTGCTCAATTCCTATCTCGAGACCATGACCGAGATCGTGCAGAAGCATGGCGGCATGGTCGACAAATTCATCGGCGATGCGGTGGTGGCGATCTTCAATGCCCCCATCGATCTGCCGGACCATGCCGCGGCCGCCATTCGTTGCGGGCTGGAGATGGACCGTTTTGCCTCGGCCTATAGCGCCGAACAACATGCCCAGGGTATCCCCTTCGGCTTCACCCGCATCGGCATCAATACCGGTCCCGCCATGGTGGGCAATTTCGGCTCGCGCACCCGGCACAACTACACCGCCTCGGGCGATGCGGTGAACACCGCCGCCCGGCTGGAAGGCCTCAACAAGCATTTCGGCACCCGGATCAGCGTCAGCGGTTCGACCCGGGAGCTTTGCGGCGATATCCGCTTCCGCCCGACCGCCTCGGTGGTGCTCAAAGGCAAGACCCAGGCCATCGAGGTGTGGGAGCCGCTGCAGGACAACGATCCCCGCGGCGATTTCATTTCCCGCTATGCCGAGGCCTATGCCATGCTCAAGGCCCAGGCCCCCGGGACCGAACCGGTCTTTGAAGGCTTGGCGCGGGAGGCACCCGCCGATCCGTGCGTCGCGTTCCATCTCAGCCGAATTCGCCAAGGCGTCACCGGCGTCACCGTGGTGATGACCGAAAAATAGAGCAAAAGCGTCATGAAGAGCTTCGGCTTGATCCTGTCCTTGTTCATCCTCGCCGTTCTGCTGGCGGTGCGTTTTGCCGCCAGCCCCACCATCCTTGCGGCGATGCCGGGCCTTTACGGCGCGCGGCTGATCAATACGCTGGGTGTCTTGACCGCCGTCGCCGTGGCGTTCGTGCTGGACCGGCTGATCCGCGCCTTCTACTGGGACGGTTATCTGCGCCGCAAACTGGGGCGCGAAACTCCCGCGGTGATCGAAAGCCTGCTCACCATCGCCCTGGTGCTGCTGGGGGTTTCGATCGGCCTCTATTTCGAGGCGGGGGTATCCTTCACCGGATTGATCACCGCCTCCGGCGCCACCGCCATCATTCTGGGCATTGCGCTGCAGGCGGCGATCAACGATGTGTTCAGCGGCCTGTCCGTCAATCTGGACGGCTCATTCGGGATCGGCGATTGGCTCACCGTCTATTCGGACCAATTTCCCGACCCGGTCTATGGGCGCGTGCAGGGCATCACTTGGCGCATCACCATCCTGCGCCTGAGCGACGGCCGCCGCCTGATCGTCCCCAATCATTGCCTGACAGCCAATCCGGTGATGAATCACAGCCGCCCCCATGGCGCCAAAAGAATGTCCGTCGAAGTCCCGGTGGCCGGCCATTTTCCGGCCGAGCGGGCAATCGCGATCCTGCTGGCGGAAGCCCATCGCGCGGTGCGGTCCAAGCCGCTGAGCAATTTGCGCGGACCCGAGGTTCTGGTTGACCGTTTCGACTCCGATGCGATCTTTTTCAGCGTGCGCTTTTACGCCCATCTGGAACATACCGATCCGCAAAGCGCCAAATCGGCCATGGCCTTGGCGCTGCTTCGCGCGCTTCAGCGCCACAGGGTGCCCAGCCCCGTGACCCAGGTCGAGCTGGTGCCCACTCAGGACGCCGCCGACGACACGACGAGCGAAGCCAGAAAAGCGCTTGGGCATGTTTCCATCTTTGAGAACATCCTGCGCCCCGAACAGCTTGATGCGCTGGTTGCAGGCTGTGAGGTGCGTTCGCTTTCCCCCCAAACGGCCTTCATCCGGCAGGGCGATACAGGCACCTCCATGTTCCTGATCCTGGAAGGGGTGGCCCGTGTCTCGGTCCATATGGCCAATCAGGAAGTGCGCGATGTCGCTGTGCTGGTAAGCGGCGACATTGTCGGAGAAATGTCGCTGATGACGGGCGCGCCGCGCACCGCCTGGGTCACCAGCCTGTCGGCGATGCGGGTTCTGGAAGTTACAAAAGACTCGATCGAAAGCCTGCTGGCGGCGGAACCCGGCCTGCTTGAACGCTTCAGTCACGTCTTGGCTTCCCGCCAATCCGATCTCAGCGAGATTACCAGCACGGCGAACCAGAAATTGACCTTGCAAAACGACATTCTGAGCCAGATGCGGCAGTTCTTTTCGCGCATCGCGGGGGTGCGGAAATAGCCGGTTCCAGGCATGGAATCGATAAAATTTTAGACAAATTGATCCGGATCCGCGGGCCTGGCATTAGGCCCCGGGGCGTTAGCGTTGTTCCACAACGGGAACAGCCAAATGCGCCGGCTCGCCACACTTATATATGTAGCCCTTATGGGCGCCGCGCTTTGCGCTTGCGCTGCCCAAGATGGCGATTTGTCTTCCATCCACCCGTCGGATTTTGCGGCGGCTTATCCTTCGGCCGATCATGCGCAAAGCGGCCGCGACGCACAGGCGCCCTCCGGTTTTCTGGCTTTTTGCGACCGCAATCCGGGCGAATGCCGCACCAATCGGGGCCAGTCCGACAGGATCGCTTTCACACCGGAGCTTTGGGCAACCCTGGAGCAGATCAATATCGCCGTGAACAATTCGGTGCGCCCGCGCGACGACAGCGAACATTATGGCGTCACGGAATTCTGGACGGTGCCGGTGGATGGAGAAGGCGATTGCGAGGATTATGTGCTCGCCAAGAAAAAAATGCTGACACTTTTGGGGCTGGCCGCACCGGCCTTGCGCATCACTGTGGCCTTCAACAAAAAGGTGCGCCATGCGGTCCTCACCGTGGTCACGGACCATGGTGACTATGTGCTGGACAATCTGCAGGATGACGTGCTGCCGGCCGGCCAGGTCGGTTATGCCTGGGTGGCGCGGCAGGATAGGGCCAGCCGCACGGGCTGGACTGCTCTGAATTAGATTTGCGGCGGCGCGACACAGGCCTGTTCGAACGTATAAGTTCCTTTCACCGCGCCGGCTGCCTGGAAAACTTTCCAGGCTTGATTGTAATTGGCCTTTGAAATTCCCAGCGGCCCCGACCAGCATCCCAACTTTTGATAGGCCTGGATCGCTTTGGTCATGGCGGGCAGGCTGTCACCTTGAAATTGCGGCGCGACATTGGCCGCGACTTCGCTTGCGGGCGCTGCATGCGCCCATGCCTTGGCTTGCGCGAAGGCCGCCAGAAAAGGCCGGTAGGACGCTGTCTGCACGAATTGGGGAAGACAGCAGACGCTGCTGAACGACACTTCGGGCATCGCCGAACCGACCGAGGCGACGATGGAACCCTCGCCATCCTGTTCGATCTGTTGCGCCGTTGCGCCTTGGAAATGTGCGAAATCGCCGATGCCGCTCTTGAAGGCCGCCCGCAACGCGGCCCCGGTACCGCCATCCACCAGCCGCACCCCGTCCACCTTGTTTTGGCTCAGCGCATAGCGCAGCATATGGGCCGGCTGTCCGCCGAGTTCGGCGACAATGCTTGCCCCCTCAAGCTGTTTCCAATCGAAAGCGGGGCCACTGCCGCGCCGGATCAGGAAGAAACCGTCGCGCCGGTTGATCTCGGCAATATGCACCGGAATGGTGGTCTCGCCCCTGTCGGCCAAGGTCCAATAGTTGGAGACGGCACTCTGGATCACATCCACGGTGCCGCCGCGAAGTCCTTCCAACAAGGGTGTGCTGCCTAGCCAGTGAAAATCGGCGGCCACGCCCTGTTTCTCCAAAAACCCCTTGGTCACGCAGGCGATCAGCGGCGCGTAGAATATTGTCGGCCGGGCGCCGGTCACTTTTAAGGGCCCTGCCGCCGCCGCAGGGCCGGACCCAATCATGGAGGCCGCGCTTCCAACCAGAAAACCGCGCCGGGATGCTTTCATGATCACTCCTTGATGCAGGAATGCGGGCCAACCGAATTTTGGGAACGGCCTTGCGTGCTTTGCCGTTGATTGGAGCGATAGCGTACAGGATTTGTTAGCATGACAAAGGATCAATCCGCTCAAGACTATTCCCGGGCCTGCGCCGCCGAAATGATGGCCAAGGCGCAATCGGCACCCACCAAGGCGATCCGGCAGGCCTATCTGAATCTGGCTCTGAACTGGGCCCAGCGGGCGGCCAACCCAGACGAAATCGAGGGGGTGCCGGCCACGCGCCCGACCTAGGCAAAAAACCAGAAAGGCGGGCCGGGGACGGGAACCTTTCAGTCAACCTGGCGTTGCGTGGGGTGGCCGCCTGATTTGATTGGCGGCCCACAGGGTTGGTAGCGCCTGGCTGACCGGATTTTCAGGGGTGCAAACGGCTGCCGCGCGTCGCAGGGGCTAACGCATTTTGACGAAAATAGGGGCTTCGCATGAGGCAAGAGCACAATGGGTCCGTGACCACGGCCCCTCAGGCGGCGGATGCCGTTCCGCCTCCCTTGAAGAATTTGGGCTTGGGTGACCCTTCGGCGCTTTCCCCGGTAGCACTTGACGGCCTGTTGGAGGCCCTTCAGGCCATGCAAGCCGGCGATTTTTCGGTTCGGCTTCCCGGCAATCAGACCGGCATCGCCGGCAAGATCGCAGACACGTTCAATGACATTGTCTCGACCAATCAGCGCATGGCCGAGCAGCTTGAGCGGGTGGGCGAGGTGGTCGGCAAGGAAGGCCGCACCCGCCAGCGCGTCTCGCTGGGAACCGGCAAGGGCGCCTGGGGCGAGATGGAAACCTCGGTCAACACCCTGATCGACGACCTGCTCTGGCCCACCGCCGAAGTGACCCGCGCCATCGCCGCCGTGGCGAAGGGCGATCTTATCCAAACCGTGAATCTGGATGTCGATGGCCGCCCCCTGAAGGGCGAATTCCTGCGTTCCGCCAACATCGTCAACACCATGATCAAGCAGCTCAGCGTCTTCACTTCGGAAGTGACGCGCGTGGCGCGCGAAGTCGGCACCGAAGGCAAGCTGGGCGGCCAGGCCCAGGTGAGTGAAGTGACGGGCGTGTGGAAGGATTTGACCGAAAGTGTCAACTCCATGGCCTCCAACTTGACTGGCCAAGTGCGCAGCATCGCCGAAGTGACCATCGCGGTGGCCAATGGCGACTTGTCCAAGAAGATCACCGTCGACGTGCGCGGCGAAATCTTGCAGCTGAAGGAAGCCATCAACACCATGGTGGACCAGCTGCGCTCCTTCGCCTCGGAAGTGACGCGCGTGGCGCGCGAAGTGGGCACCGAAGGCAAGCTGGGCGGCCAGGCGCTGGTGCCCGGTGTGGCGGGAACCTGGAAGGATCTGACTGACTCGGTGAACGCCATGTGCGGCAACCTCACCGATCAGGTGCGCAACATCGCGCAAGTGACCACTGCCGTGGCGCGCGGCGACCTGTCGCGCAAGATCACCGTCAGCGTCCAAGGCGAAATTCTGGAGCTCAAGGACACCATCAATACCATGGTGGACCAGTTGAACTCCTTTGCCTCGGAAGTGACGCGCGTGGCGCGCGAAGTGGGTACCGAAGGCAAGCTGGGCGGCCAGGCCCAGGTGCCTGGTGTCGCCGGTACCTGGAAAGACTTGACCGACAATGTCAACTTCATGGCCTCGAACCTGACCGCTCAGGTGCGAAACATCGCCGATGTCGCCACCGCCATCGCGGGCGGCGACCTCTCCAAGAAGATCACGGTGAATGTCAGCGGCGAGATTCTTCAGCTAAAGGAAACGCTCAACACCATGGTCGACCAGCTCAACGCCTTTGCGGGTGAAGTGACCCGCGTGGCGCGCGAGGTCGGCACCGAAGGCAAGCTGGGTGGCCAGGCCAACGTGCTGGGCGTGGCCGGTACCTGGAAGGATTTGACCGACAGCGTCAATTCCATGGCCTCGAACCTGACGGCCCAGGTGCGCAACATTGCCGAAGTCTCCACCGCCATCGCCAATGGCGACTTGTCCAAGAAGATCACCGTCGACGTGAAGGGCGAAATTCTCAAGCTGAAGGAAACCATCAACACCACGGTCGACCAGCTCAACGCCTTCGCCTCGGAAGTGACGCGCGTGGCGCGTGAAGTGGGTACCGAAGGCAAGCTGGGCGGCCAGGCGGTGGTGCGCGGAGTGGCCGGCACCTGGAACGACTTGACCGACAGCGTCAATTCCATGGCCTCCAACCTGACCAACCAGGTGCGCAACATCGCCGAGGTCGCCACCGCCGTGGCGCAAGGCGACTTGTCGAAGAAGGTCACCGTGAATGTCAGCGGTGAAATCCTGCAGCTGAAGGAAACCATCAACACCATGGTGGACCAGCTGAACTCCTTCGCCTCGGAAGTGACGCGCGTGGCGCGCGAAGTGGGTACCGACGGCAAGCTGGGCGGCCAGGCGGAAGTGCCCGGCGTGGCGGGTACCTGGAAAGACCTGACCGACAGCGTGAACTCCATGGCCGGCAACCTGACGGCCCAGGTGCGTAACATCGCCGAAGTGGCCACCGCCATCGCCGACGGCGACCTGTCGCGCAAGATCACGGTGGACGTGCGCGGCGAAATCCTTCAGCTGAAGGAAACCCTCAACACCATGGTCGACCAGCTCAACCGTTTCGCGGGCGAAGTGACCCGCGTGGCGCGCGAAGTGGGTACCGAAGGCCGCCTGGGCGGCCAGGCCAACGTGCCTGGTGTGGCCGGAACCTGGAAGGACTTGACCGACAACGTCAACCTCTTGGCGGCGAACCTGACAACCCAGGTGCGTAACATCGCCGAAGTGACCACGGCGGTGGCGCGCGGCGACCTGTCGCGCAAGATCACCGTCGACGTCAAAGGCGAAATTCTGGAACTGAAAAACACCATCAACATCATGGTGGACCAGCTCAATGCCTTTGCCGCCGAAGTGACGCGCGTGGCGCGCGAAGTGGGTACCGAAGGCAAGCTGGGCGGCCAGGCCCAGGTTCCAGGTGTCGCCGGAACCTGGAAGGACCTGACCGACAACGTCAACTTCATGGCGTCAAACCTGACGGCCCAGGTGCGAAACATCGCCGAAGTGGCCACCGCCATTGCCGGCGGCGACTTGTCCAAGAAGATCACCGTCGACGTGCGCGGCGAAATCCTTCTGCTGAAGGAAACTCTCAACACCATGGTGGAGCAGCTGCGTTCCTTCGCGGCGGAAGTGACCCGCGTGGCGCGCGAAGTGGGCACCGATGGCCGCCTGGGCGGCCAGGCGGTGGTGCCCGGCGTGGACGGCACCTGGAAGGACTTGACCGACTCGGTGAACTCCATGGCCGGCAACCTGACCGGCCAGGTGCGCAACATCGCCGAAGTGACCACCGCCGTGGCGCGCGGCGACCTCTCGCGCAAGATCACGGTGGACGTGAAAGGTGAAATTCTGGAGCTGAAAAACACCA
>CBHTTW010000003.1:0-25194 GCA_966096025.1 uncultured Alphaproteobacteria bacterium
GCTGCCATAACCGCGGCAGCCGTGGAGGATGCGCCGGCGGCGGACACTGCGCAGCCGGTGCCGCCCGCGCCGGTCGCGCAACCGGCCGCACCGGCGCAAAAGGTTTTGGAAGCCAAAGAGTCGGCAACCGCCGCCTCTTCCATCCGCGTCAATGTCGATGTGATCGAAACCCTGATGACCCTGATCAGCGAGCTGGTGCTGACCCGCAACCAGCTGCTGCAGACCCAGCGTGGGCAGAAGGACAATGATTTCAAGGTCCCGCTGCAACGCCTGAGCCACATCACTTCGGACCTCCAGGACGGCGTCACGCGCATGCGCATGCAGCCGATCGGCAATGCCTGGAACAAGCTGCCGCGCATCGTGCGCGACCTGGCGGTGGAAACCGGCAAGAAGATCGAACTGGTGATGAAGGGGGCGGAAACCGAACTGGATCGCCAAATCCTTGAAATGATCAAGGACCCCCTGACCCATATGGTGCGCAACTCGGCCGACCACGGCATCGAGGACGGCATGCAGCGCCTGGCCGCTGGAAAGCCGGAAACCGGCACCATCGCCCTGGATGCCTATCATGAGAGCGGCCACATCTATATCCGCATCGCCGATGACGGGCGCGGGCTCAATGTCGAACGCATCCGCCAGAAGGCGATAACCAACGGCCTTGCCACGGAAGCCGCCATTGCCGGCATGAGCGAACAGCAGATTCTGCAGTTCATCTTCCGCCCCGGCTTTTCCACCGCCGAAACTGTGACCAGCGTCTCGGGGCGCGGCGTCGGCATGGATGTG
Source organism: uncultured Alphaproteobacteria bacterium (assembly GCA_966096025.1). Classification (GTDB taxonomy): domain Bacteria; phylum Pseudomonadota; class Alphaproteobacteria; order Micropepsales; family Micropepsaceae; genus Rhizomicrobium. Next base: position 784 of record CBHTTW010000003.1, read on the forward strand.
GTGCGCACCAATATCGAGCGCATCGGCGGAACCATCGATTTGTCGTCGGTGGCCGGATCGGGCACCACCTTCCTGATCAAAATCCCCCTCACCTTGGCGATCGTTTCCGCCCTGATCGTGGAAGCTTCGCTGCAGCGCTTCGCCATTCCCCAACTGAATGTCGTGGAACTGGTCGGCGTTTCCGACCGTTCGGACGCCCGCATCGAGATGGTCAATACCTCGCCGGTGCTGCGTCTGCGCGACCGGCTGTTGCCGCTGGTGTCCTTGCGCCATGCGCTGGAGCTCGAACCCGAGGGCACCGCCCAGGACCGCTTTGTGATCGTCGCCCAGGTCGGCGCCAACACCTTCGGCATCATCGTGGACCGGGTCTTCGACACCGAGGAAATCGTCGTCAAGCCTGTGGCGCCGATCCTGCGTGGCACCCGCTTCTATGCCGGCAACACCATTCTGGGTGACGGCAGCGTGATCATGATCCTGGACCCCAACGGCCTGTCCAGCATCACCAATCAGATCGACTCCGCTGAATCCCGCAGCGACGAACGCAGCGGTTCGGATACCGGTGCAGCGGGCGACCAGTCGTCCTTCCTCCTGTTCCGGGCCGGCGGCCAGGAACTCAAGGCGATCCCGCTGGAACTGGTTTCGCGTATCGAGGAAATCCCGGTCGCGGCGATCGAGCAAGTCGGCGGCCGCCGGGTGATCCAGTACGGCCAGCACCTGATGCCGCTGGTGCCCTTCGATGCCGACCATGAATGGAACACCGGCAAGCCGCAGCGCGTGCTGGTCTTCAGCGACAATGGCCGCTGCATGGCGCTTGCCGTCAGCGAAGTGGTCGACATCGTGCGCGACCGGATGGCGATTGAATTGTCGTCGTCCCGCCCCGGCCTCTTGGGCAGCGCCATCATCGCCGGAAAGGCGGTGGATGTCGTCGATGTCAGCCACTTCCTGGCCCAGGCCTTCACCAACTGGTTCGAAATCGCCGATATGCCCGCCGCCGTCCGGCGCGCCTTGCTGGTGGACGACAGCCCGTTCTTCCGCAACCTGATCGCCCCGCTGCTGACCTCCGCCAATTGGTCGGTGACGACCGCGGCCGACGGCGCCGAGGCCCTCAAGCTGCGCGAGGACGGACAGCAGTTCGACGTCATCATCAGCGATGTGGAAATGCCCAATCTGGGCGGCTTGGCGCTGGCAGAAGCGATCCGCAGCGATACGCGCTGGGGTCAGGTTCCGCTGATCGCTTTGTCTTCCCATGCCAAGGAAGACGACATCACCGCCGGCCGCGAAGCCGGATTCAACGAGTATCTCGCCAAATCCGACCCCACCCGGTTGCCGGAAACCCTGGCCCGCGCGCTGCGCCAGGTCGCCGGCCGCGGCGATGCCGAGAACGAACTGCGGAGGGCGTCATGACCAAGTCCGCCCTTTGTCTGGTGGTCGACGATTCCCGCGTCATCCGCCGCGTGGCCGTGGATATGCTCAAGGAGCTCGGTTTTACCGTGGCCGAGGCCGAGCACGGCCTGGCGGCGGTGGAATTCTGCCGCAAGCAGGTTCCGGACTTCGTCCTGCTCGACTGGAACATGCCGGAGATGGACGGCATCAGCTGCCTTCGCGCCCTGCGCGCCATGCCGCTTGAGCCCCGCCCCGCCGTGGTCATGTGCACCACCGAAAACGGCATGCCGAAGATCTGCGAGGCGCTCGAAGCCGGCGCCGACGAATACATCATGAAGCCCTATGACCGCGCCGTCCTGCTGGACAAGCTGGAACAGCTCGGCCTGACGGAGCGTGTATGACCACCCCCCCGGGACCAGCGCCTGAAAGCACGCCGTTGCGCGTCATGGTGGTGGACGATTCCGCCATCGTGCGCGGACTGATCGTGCGCATGCTGAAGGCCGATCCGCGCATCGAGGTCACGGCCTCCTGCAGCAACGGCCAGATGGCCGTGACGCATGCCGCGCGCCACCCGCTGGATGTGATCATTCTCGATATCGAAATGCCCATCATGGACGGGTTGGCCGCACTGCCCAGGCTGCTGGAAGCCGCGCCCAAGGTCAGCATCATCATGGCCTCGACCCTGACCCAGCGCAACGCGTCGATCAGCCTGCGCGCGCTGTCCCTGGGCGCCACCGACTATGTCGCCAAGCCCACCAGCGACAAGCTGGGCGCAAGCGAGACTTTCCGCCGCGAGCTGATTGAAAAGGTCGTCACGCTCGGCCGCCGCGCGAGCAGAACGGCGCATGGCGAGGGCGCGAATGCGCCCCGGCCCGCTCCCCTTGCGCAGATTCGGCTGCGCAGCGCCACCGCCCGCCGGCCGCGCATCATCGCCATCGGCAGTTCCACCGGCGGCCCCCAGGCCTTGCTCACCATGCTCGCCGCCCTGCCCCCGTCCATCCAGTGTCCGATCGTTATCGCCCAACATATGCCGGCGACCTTCACCACCGTCCTGGCGCAGCATATCGGCCGCGCCACCGGCAGGCCGTGCAGCGAGGCGGCGCATGGGACCGAAATCAAACCGGGCACAATTTCCATCGCGCCGGGCGACTATCACCTGCAAGTCGCGCGCGAGGGCGAGCGTTGCATCGCCCAATTGTCCCGGACGGCGCCCGAGAATTTCTGCCGCCCTTCCGTCGATCCGCTCTTCCGCTCGGTGGCGCTGCATTACGGCGCCGAAAGCTGCGCCGTCGTGCTGACCGGCATGGGAAGCGACGGCTGCGCCGGGGCCAGGGTCATGTCGGCCATCGGCGCCCCCATTCTTGCCCAGGACGAGGCCAGCAGCGTTGTCTGGGGCATGCCCGGCGCGGTGGCCAATGCCGGCATCTGCTCCGCGATTCTGCCATTGACCAAAATCGCCGGCCATCTCACCACCTTGTTTGAAAGAACCGCGGCATGACCGGTGCGGACTTCACATTTATCGCCGCCCTGCTGAAGGAGCGGTCCGGATTGATCATCACGCCGGACAAAATGTACCTACTGGAAACGCGGCTCGGCCCCATCGTGCGGGAGCGCGGCTTGCGCTCGCTGTCCGCGCTGATGGATCTCTTGCGCCAGCCCGGTTCGGAGGCCGTAAAGGCGCAGATCGTGGACGCGATGACGACCAATGAAACCTCGTTCTTCCGCGACAGCCATCCGTTCGACACGCTGCGCAAGTCCTTGATTCCCGGACTGATCGAGCGGCGCGCCGCCACCCGCGTCTTGCGGATCTGGAGCGCCGCCTGCTCGACCGGTCAGGAGCCCTATTCGCTTGCCATGATCCTGAAGGATCATTTTCCCGCCTTGAACGGCTGGAAGATCGAAATCATCGCCACCGATATCTCGCCCAGCGTGCTCGACCGCGCCCGGCAGGGCGTCTATTCCACATTTGAGGTGCAGCGCGGCCTGCCCATCCAGATGCTGGTGCGCCATTTCGAGCAGGTCGGCGAATCCTGGCGGATCAAGGATGACTTGAGGCGCAACATCACATTCCGGCGCGCCAACCTGCTCGACGATCTGTCGGTGCTTGGCACCTTCGATATCGTTCTGTGCCGCAATGTCCTGATCTATTTCGATCAACCGACCAAGACCGGCATTCTGCACGCCATCGCCGGACGCACCGCGCCCGATGGCGCCTTGCTGCTGGGCGGCGCCGAATCCGTGTTCGGCCTCAGCGACGCCTTTGCCGGCCTGCCCGGCCTGAAGGGCGTCTATGGCCCGACCGGCAAAGCCCAATCCAAAACCGTCAAGCCGTCCTGGCCGACCCTTCCCCTTACCGCAGCTTCCTAGGAGAGCATCGTGACCCTCAACAAAAATATGCGCGTCTTCATCGTCGACGACTACACAACGATGCTGCGCATCCTGCGCAATCTGCTGCGGCAACTCGACCTCAACCATGTCGAGGAAGCCAATGACGGCGATTCCGCCTATCACATGATGCTGAAATCGCCGCCCGACTTGATCATTTCCGACTGGAACATGGCGCCGGTGACGGGACTTGAGCTGCTGCGCAAGGTCCGGGCCGACGCCAAGCTGAAACACATTCCCTTCATCATGGTGACGGCGGAAAGCAAGACGGAAAACGTCATCATCGCCAAGCAGGCCGGCGTATCGAACTACATCGTCAAGCCGTTCAACGCCGAGACGCTGAAGGCCAAGATCGCCAGCGTTTGCGGCGTGACGGCGTGAGGTCCTCCATGACTATCCCTCCCAACACACCCTCCCACCTGCCGGACGCTCACGGATTTCTCGATCGCGTGATCGGCGAATTGCGGGCCGTGCAGTCGCCCCAAAAAGACACCCTGGTCTCGGTGCTGCAGTATTTGTCGGACCATATCCGCCTCACGCGCAGCGAAATCGGCGCCTTGCGCAACGATACCGCCAACCAGCAGCTCTTCGTGTCATCCACGGATGAGCTGGAAGAAATTGTGATCGAGACCGCGGCGGCCACCAATCGCATCATGGACGCGGCGGAGGTCATCGAGACGGTCGCCGCCAAGCTCGACCCCGTGGAGGGCACCGCGTTGATGGACGCCGTCACCAATATCTACGAGGCGAGTTCGTTCCAGGACATTACCGGCCAGCGCATCACCAAGATCGTCCGCGCCCTGCAAGAGATGGAAACCAAGCTTGCCACCCTGGTCGGCGCCTTTGGCCCGCCCGAGAGCAATGGATCGCCGGCCGCCGCCGGTCCGGACGGCGACGAACGCCTGTTGAACGGCCCGCAATTGGAGAAAAACGCCAGCCGGCAGACCGACATCGACGCACTTTTCGATTCCTTGGAATAGACAATGAGCTCCGTCGCGCAGATTCTCACAAAAGGAGGAACCGAAGAACTACCGGACGAGGACCGGGACTCTCTCCACACCTTGCCGATCTCAATCCTGCCGGTGAAGACGCCGATCTTCCGCCGTGCGCGCCTGGTCAAGAATTCGCGGCTCGATTCGGTGATAGAATTCTTCAACAATGTCGGCTGCGGCCGCGGGCAAATGGAGGTTCGCTTCGTCGGGAAATTTCTCGCATTGCCCGAGAAACATCCCGATGTCGAACTGCTGCACACCGTCGGCACCTTGCCGAGTTTCGATGTCTACAGTCTGAGAATGCAGTTCCGCAGCCACGGCATTATAATTCCTGACGGCTCGAGCCTGACGCTTTCGCCCGGCAAGATTGAGTCGCTGAGCGCCTATATGGCCAACTTCACCCGCCCGCTGGTCGCCGAAATCTTCGGCCGTGACACCAGCGGCGAGCAATTTCACGACATTGTCGGCCTTTTCCGCGCCACAAACCCCGGCGAGGTCCGCGAGAGGCTGAGCACCATGGCGGACAGGCTGGGCATTCCGGTCGACGCCATCCCGAAATTCCTGGAAGATTATGCCGACATTTTCATGTCGCTTTCCTATTACCGCCACTGCCTGGATGAGCTGCTGCCGCAGGTTCAAAATTTCATGGATGGCATCGCCATGGTTCGCGCCAGCCATCAGCTGGCCCAGGACAACTCGTTGATGAACACGGTAAACATGATCGAGGAAACCATTAACGGAACACTGGCCAACATCACCGGAAAGGTCGAGAGTTTTGAGCGCAGCACAAATGATATGTGGCGCGACCTTTCCGCGGAACGATTCAAGCGAATAGAGTCCATCATTTCCAGCTATCACACGTCGATCGGCGGCGCGCTGTGCGCCCTGAGCGTCAAGATGACGGCTTGGTCGGACCAGTTTCCGAATTCATCGGGCGGCGTCGGCCGGCGCGCGGCGTTCATCATGTCGGATATGCGCCAGGGGATCGAGCATATTCAGGTCGCGATGGACGACGCGCCCATGCTGTCGGTCCTGAACAGTTAGCCGGACCGATGTTCAAAGCCCGGACATCGCACGGAAGAAGTTCCGCGTGCAAAATGCGAATTTCCGAGGTGGCGCGGCGCAGAAGGTTTCGCTCCTTCGCCGCGCGCCGGAAATCGAGGCGGGTTTGCCTGGCCGTTTCGCCGGAGGGCGTTCCCTCCATCCTGCTGGTTCACCAAGACAGGGCCATCCGTCAAACGCTTTGCGCCGCTCTTCAAGAATCCGGTTACAGCGTGATCCAGTGCAACGACGGCCGGTCCGCCATGCAACTGCTGACCGAAGCGCAGTTCGATCTCGTCATCACCGGCATCACAATGGCCGGGGCGGACGGACTGGAGCTGATCGCGTCCCTGCGATCGCGTCATTGCGCTCCCCCGGTCGTGGCGCTGGCCGACGATTCGGAGCGAATGAGCCAAATCTATCTGCGTTTGGCGACTCTTCTGGGCGCCATAAACACCCAATCATGTCCGCTCGATCCTTCCGCCTTGCTCACCGATGTACATTGGCTGTTGCACGGAAGGGCGGATGTCATAAGAGAGATCGTGTGGTAATGTAAGGACAGCAAGGGGGCTTGTCCGGTGACTTTCTCGACTGCGCGGCGGGGGCTGCTCACATACCTGACCGCTCGATGGTTGAAACACGCCTTGTATTCGGCAGCGATCATCGCCGCCATAATTGTCCTGTTTTTCATCGACATTTCCCAGCCTCGCGGGGTCATCGACGGCGTCGGTTATGCCGCGGTCGTTTCGCTGACCGGCTGGATGGGCAAGCGGGCCGTGGTCGGCAGCGCGGTGCTTGTGTCCATTCTCACCCTTCTCGCCGCCGCCCTGCTGCCGGATACCGGCATTTCGATGGCAGGCATGTGGGCCAATCGTTTTTTTGCCCTGGCATCGATCTGGATCGTCGCCCTGGTGATGCAGCGCCGGCTCGACCTGGAAGACCGCCTCCGCCAGCGCACCGATACCCAGCGGCGCCAGGAAGCCGCCTTGGCCACCATGGTGCGGGAGTGCTTGTTCGCCGAAACCACCTTCGATGAACGGCTGCGCCGGGTCTGCCGGACAAGCGCCGAGGCGCTTGGCTTCGAGCTGGCGCTGATCGGGGTTCGCAACGACGACAAAAAAACGACCACGGTTTTTCAGACCTGGTGGCGAACGCCGCCGCAAAAGCCGTTCGCGGGACCGGGATCGATCATCAATGAGGATCCCTATCACAAGGGCCGATTGGCCGCGGAACATGTCGTGGCGCTCGAGGATGTCGAATTGTCCGAGGTCGGCGCCAACATGAAGAGCGTGGTGCGGCGTGCGGGCATGCGGGCCACCCTCGCGGCGGAAATCTTTCACGGCTCCCCGACCACCGGCACCATCTTTTTCGCCCGGGAGCAACCCCATCACTGGCGCGACGACGAGATGGCTTTTGCGCGGGCCGTGGCCAGCCTGGTGGGACTGTTGATTTCCGCGCAACGCAATGCCGAGACCCTGGCCGCCTTGGAACTGACGGACGACGGGATCTATACGGAGGATGCCTCGGGCAAAGTCCAGTATTCCAATCGGGCCGCCCAGCGCCTTGCTCGTCATCTTGCGGAAGGCGATGCGTTTCCCCGGCCGCCGGCTCCCCTGGTGGAAAGCCAGGACAGGCACGAAATGCGCTTCGAAGACCACGATTTGGAAATCCATCGCACCCGCCTGCCCACCGGCGGGCAGATCGTGCGCCTGTCCGACGTGACCGAGCGTAACCTGGCGTTGGCGGAGCGCGCCAAGCTGGAACAGCGATTGCAGCAAGTGGCCAAACTGGAAGCGATCGGTCAGCTGGCCGGCGGCGTGGCGCATGATTTCAACAATATTCTGGGAGCCATCACCGGATTTGCGGGCTTTATTTCCCAGGACACCGCCACGGACTCGCAGAACCGCGATTTCGCCGAGCGCATCTTGAGCGCCAGCAAGCGCGGCAAGGAAATGGTGGACCAGATCATGGCCTTCGCGGAGGCCCGGACGGTCACCTACGGGATCGCCAATCTTGGCCGCGCCATCCAGGCCAGCCGGGATCATCTGGTGTCGAGCATGCCGCCCGGCGCCATGCTGGAGATCAGCCCGCCCGATGCGCCCTTGCTGGTGCGCGGCAACGAGGTCCAGATCGGCCAGCTCATCACCAACCTTGCCAGCAATGCGCGCGACGCCCTGGGCGAGGGCGGAGGCGAGATCGAGATTGCCGCCAGTCCGGTGTCCGATGCGGAGATCCTGGACCTTTGCAATTTTTTCAACACCACCAACCAGCGCCTGGTGGGCGAACCCGTGGCGGAGCACCGATATGCGCGCCTTTCGGTCAGCGACAGCGGCGGCGGCATACCACCCGAAATTCTGGACCGGATCTTTGAACCCTTTTTCTCGACCAAGGGCCGCCAACGCGGCACCGGATTGGGACTGGCTGTCGTTCATGGCGTGATCAGGGCGCATAACGGGTTTTGTCACGTCAGATCGGAGCCCGGCCGGGGAACGGTTTTCGCCATCTATCTGCCGCTTATCGAGAGCGCCGCGCCGGCAGCGGACCCGGCGGACGGCAGCCAGCCCAATCCCTGCCGGGTGCTGATCGTGGATGACGAGGCCGACATGGCCGATATGCTGACCATCGGTCTGGAGCGGCTGGGCTTTCAAACGGTCGCGGTGCAAAACCCGCTGATGGCGCTTTCGGCGATTGAACAGGATCCGGCGGCTTTCGATACGCTGCTGACCGATCAATTGATGCCCGGCATGCTCGGCACCGACCTGATCCGGGAAGCCAAGAGAGTGGCGCCGGGCTTGCGTGCGGTCTTGTACACCGGTCATGCCGAAGCCATGAGCGAAGCCGAGGCATTGGCGCTTGGAGCTGACGCTGTAATCTTTAAACCCGTGGAAATTCAGGTGGTTGCAATGAGCTTGAACCCCCTTAAGTATTAACCCTGAGCAGCAATCCAGGGCACGAATCTGTTGGTATTTCTGATAGTGTCTTAGCCGTGCATCGTTTGGAGCGATGTCGACCATGAAAGTCCTGATCGCGGACGACCATCCGCTCTATCGTGAAGCCGTGGCGACGCAGGTGCGCCGGATTTATCACGAGGCTGAGGTCGACGAAGTTGCTTCGCTGGAAGAACTGCGTGCGATGGCGGCGCAAAGCACCGGAAATTACGGACTGATGCTGGTCGATTATTACATGCCCGGCATGACATCCAAGGCGCTGGCGGAGCTGGTGGTCGATTTTCCCACCATTCCCATGGCGGTCATTTCGGGAACCGCCCGCAATGCGGATGTCAGGGCCGCCATCCAGGCCGGCGTGCGGGCCTATATCCCCAAGACATCAAGCTCGGAATATTTCTCTCACGCCCTGCAAATGCTGCTGTCGGGCGGCTCCTGCATTCCCAGCGACATCCTGCTGGACCAGCCGTCCTCTCCCCCCCAGCAGAGCTGGTATGCATCGATGAGCGCCCGCGAGCAGCAGGTTCTCGAACTGGTTGCCCTGGGCAAGTCCAACAAGGAAATCGGGCGCGTTCTGAACTTGGCCGAGGTCACCATCAAGCTCCACTTGCGCAACATCTTCCGCAAGATGGGGGTGAAAACCCGGTCCGAAGCGGCCGTGAAAGCCGTAAGGGCCGACCTCAGCTGACAATTTGTCGGGAACCTATACTTTCGTATAGGGGCGCTAACCTTCTGCGCAGACGATATTTCCCGCCGACTGTCGTACGCCATCGGGCCCTTTTCAGCCCAAGCGCCCATGCCCGATTTGGAAGAGACAGATCCACTGGTTCATCTTGCCGGCACGGTCGCGCACGAGCTCAACAATATTTTCACCGCGGTTACCGGCAATCTGTCCTTGCTGGAATCGAGCGGCTTGCAAGAGGGCGGCAATGCCGGGGTGATCAGCGACGTCTTGAGGACCGCCAATCGGGGTATTGAGCTGTCGCAAAAGCTGCAGGCTTTCGCGGGCCGACAGAAACTCAACCGTACCCTGTTCGATCTCAACCGCACCGTTGCGGCCGTGATCACCGGCCTGAAGCGCTCCGTGCTGCGCAATGTCGATATCGACCTTGCCTTGTTGCCGACGGCCTGCTTCGTGGCGGCGGATGAAGAGAAATTCCAGCATGTGCTGGAAGAGCTGGCGAGCAACGCCGCCGTTGCCATGAGCCACAGGGGATGGATCATCGTCCGGACCGAGTATGCGTCATTGTCGACGCACGAAGTCGGCAAGCTGCCGGAAGGCCAGTATGTGAGGCTGATCGTGCGCGACTCCGGCAGCGGCATGAGCCCGGATGTCATACGGCGCGCCCTTGACCCCCTGTTTTCGACCCGGCCAGGCCACCAGGGCTGGGGCCTGGCGAGATGCGCCGGTTTTCTGCGCCAATGCGGCGGCGATATCGTATTGACCAGCACCAAGGGACAGGGCACCGCGGCGGCGATCTATCTTCCCAGGCGATCCGACGCCGTGCAGCCGATTGGCGCTGTCGCGCAGGTTTGACGTCATCCTTTGCGATGCCGGCGGCGGTCGGCATCAGCGGCATAATGCGATGTCACAGCGGGCTGCGAACCCCCTGGACCGCAGGCAGGCCGCAAAGTGCCTCTTCCCAGCACCGTTGCGCCGCTTTGCATATACGTAGGTATATGTCCGCGATACCAATGAAACCGCGCCCCAACGTCGTTAATGGCTTAACGGGAACTTGCGAATCAACCAGGGGCTTTTCATGTCGACAACCGCACGCAATCCGTCACCGTCCAACATCTTCGAACATGTCGACCGGATGGGCCGGATCAGGCAGTTGCGCTTGAGCAACGAAACCCAGGGCCTTTTTGTCGCCGGAACGCTTCCGGGCAACTCCAACCAGGACCCCGGCACGACGGACGGGCAGAGCCTTTCGCACCATGTCCGGCAAGCCAGCCAATCCCTGACCGCCCGGGAATGGCAGGTGTTCGACCTTCTGATTTCGGGCCTTTCCAACAAGCTGATCGCCCATGAATTGGCGATTTCGCCGCGCACCGTGGAAATCCATCGCGCGCATTTGATGAAGAAGATGGGCGTGCGCAACGCGGCCTCGCTGGTGCGGATCGCCATGGCGGCGGCCTAAAGCCCGGGCCAGCCTGCCATTTTTCGCTCCGGCCGGCCGTCACGCATCTGACACATATCGAAATCTGCCAGGCACACCAGAGACATGAGGGGGCTCCAGCATTGCCCAATGCCGTCCCAGGCGGCGCTCCAACCATGAAGGCAGTGCTGAAAATGTCCAATTCCGTGTCTCGTCTTGCGATTGCCGCCGTGATCCTTTCCACGGGCGCGGTTTCGGCCAACGCCGCCGATAAGGCGCCGGCTGCGGGCGGCTGGTGGAACAAGACCTCGGTCAGCGGCCGCATGTATTACGACGTCACCAGCATCGAGAACCGGGCCAATGGCGCGCGCGTCGCGGGCGGCGGCAACGGCATCAATTTCGACATCAAGCGTTTCTATATCGGCGTCGATCACAAATTCGACGACATGTTCTCGGCCAATGTCACGACCGACGTCACCTATGACAGCGGCACCGCGAACGGCCAGCTCTATCTCAAAAAGGCCTATTTGCAGGCCAAGATCGATCCGATGCTGACCGTCCGTGTCGGCGCCGCCGACATGCCCTGGGTCTCCTATGCCGAGGGCATCTACGGCATGCGCTATTTCGAGCAGGTGGTTGTGGACCGCGCCAAGTTCGGCACCTCGTCCGATTGGGGCGTGCACGCATTCGGCAGCTTCTTTGACGGCATCCTCAATTACGACGTCGCCGCAATCAATGGCGGCGGCTACAAGAAGATGCCGGTCGGCGGCGGCACGAACCGTTCCGCCAGTTTCGACTATGAAGGCCGCGTCAGCGGCGTTTACAAGGGCTTCAACCTCGCGGTCGGCGGTTATACCGGCAAGCTGGGCACCCCCTATGGCGCAGCCACCTATCACACCGCCGAGCGTTTCAACCTGCTGGGCGCCTATGTCGCCGACGGGCTGCGGGTGGGCGTGGACTATTTCAACGCCAACGATTATTCCGCCGCCCTGGTGACATCCGCCACCCCGGGCGACGCCGCGCATGGCATCTCGACCTTTGCGTCTTATTATTTCCTGCCGAACTGGGCCACCTTCGCCCGCTATGACTCGGTGGACACCAACACCAGAACCACACCCGGCAAGAAGGACGAGTATTACACCTTGGGTGTGACCTGGAGCCCGACCAAGATCGTCGATTTCTCCGTGGCCTATAAGCATGAAGCCGTGGTCAAAGGCAGCTTTACCGGAAGCAACGGTGCGATCGGTTCGAGCACCGGCGCCATGCGGGGCGTCTATAACGAAGTCGGCGTCTGGGGCAATATCCAGTTCTGAGGACAATCCACGCGGTAAGCGCCGCGGCCTGGCCGGCCTCGCTAGGCCTGGCCGCCCGTTTTCGCCAAGGCCTCTTCCACAAAGCGTGTCAGAGTTTCCGTGGAAAAAGGCTTCTGCAGAGTGGGCGCCGCCTTCGGCACGGCCTCGTCCGCGGCCCCGGATGACGAGCTGCCGGTCATCAGGAGAATGCCGGTGCCCGGACGCAGCTTTTGAATTTCCTCCATCAGCCGCCTACCCGGCATGTCGGGCAGCCCCATGTCGCTGAGGACCAGGCCGATGGCGGCATCCAGCTTCAGCTTGCGCAATGCCTCCTGCCCCGTCGCGGCATCGACCACCCGGTGACCCCGGCGTGTCAGTATTTCAACGACGATCAGGCGCATATCGGCATTATCCTCCACCACCAGGATGGACGGTCTCGTGGCGGCGGCCTGGCCGGGGTCCCGCGGCGCCTCCCGATCGCCGGCCGTGGCCAGCAGCTTCCTGAGGACAGCCAGCTCAATCGGCTTTTGCAGGCTGTGCCAGTTTTCCGGCAGGCCGCTGCCGGCGGCAAGGTGGCCGGAGATGATCGCGCCGGAACCTCGATATCCGTTTTCTCGCGCCCATTGGGCCAGCGCGATCCCGTCAGGACCAATGCCCAAATCCATATCCGTGAAAATAAAGTCCAGGCCGACACCCGAACGCAGGATTGCCACGGCCTGTTCGTAGCTCGCCGCCTCCTGCACGCTGCACCCCAGAGAGGCAAGCTGTTCGCGCATGGTCAATCGGAGCACATCATTATCGTCCACCAAAAGGACTGTGCGGGCGAGCGGCCGGGACGGCGGCTGCGGGACGTCATTTCGCACCGGATCCGCCTTGGCCTGCGCCGCGAACCGCAGCAGAAAGCGCGTACCGGCGGCCAGTTTGCTTTCAACATCGATCCTTCCACCGCTTTGCTGCACAAAACCATAGACCATCGCCAGCCCCAGACCGGTCCCGCTGCCGGCCGGCTTGGTGGTGAAGAAGGGCTCGAAGATCCGGCGCTGCAGCGCTTCGCTCATGCCGCTGCCGCTGTCGGCCACGGTCAGCAGGACGGTGTCGGCGCCGCCCGGCCCGCCGGGCTCGAGGGCGAGCGACAAAGTAAGGACGCCCCCGGCCGGCATGGCATCACGGGCATTGACGGACAGGTTGATCAGACAGCTTTCCAGCATGCTGCGGTCCAGATCGACCCAATAGACCGCACCGGGATACGCAACCAACACACGGGTCTGGATATGCGCGCCGAGGGTGCGGCCCAGCGTATCGATGAAGCTTTTCAAAAATCCGGCCAATTCCAATCGTTCCGGCGCAATCTGGGCCTGGCGGGAAAAAGCCAGCATGCGCCGCACCAAGTCCCTGCTGCGCTGAACCGATGAGAGAATTCGCGCCGACAGCGTCTCTTCGCGCGAACCTGACGGGGCCCGTTCCAGGATCATCTCCGCCGAACCCAGTATCACGCCCAGATCATTGTTCACGTCATGGGCAACACCGCCCGTGAGCTGGCCCAGGGCGGCCATCTTGTCGGACTGGTGCAATTTTTCCTGGAGGTCGCGGGTTTCGGTGACATCGGCGAGCGTTCCCACGGCCCGGATGGGCTTGTCGTCGCGATCGCGCGACACCACCAGGCCGCGGCTAAGAATCCATTTGAAGGCTCCGTCGGCGCAGCGGACGCGGTATTCGCATTTGTAGGAATAGCCCGGCACCTCCAGCAACAATTTCGTCTTTGCCCTGGTTTCGGACGTATCGTCAGGATGCACCAATTCGCGCCAGCCGGCGGTGGTGTTGGGCATCTGGCCGGGGGGATAGCCCAACAATTCAAGCGCTTTACCGGAAAAGATCAGGCGCCCGGCCGGGATGTCCCAATCCCATACAACGTCGCCGGCATTTTCCAGCCCGAAGCGCCACAATTCCTCGGCCCGCTTGCGGTCGGTGATGTCCATCACCTGGACGACATAGTTGAGGGGCGTGCCCTCCGCGTCACGCACCAGCGAGACGCTGATCAGAACGACGATGACCTTGCCGCTGCGATGAATGTAGCGCTTGTCCAACTGGGTGGTGGAAATCTCCCCCGCCAGCATCTTCTCCATGATCAACTGATCGTGCGCCAGATCTTCCGGATGGGTGATGGATTGAAAATCACTCGCCAGCAATTCGCTCTCGCTGTACCCGGTGATCCGGCACAGCGCGTCGTTCACCCGCAGCCACCGGCCGTCCAACGCCACGATCGCCATGCCCTGCGCGGACGCTTCGAACGCATCCTCGAACCGCATTTCGCTCTGCTTCAGGCGGTCCTGGTTGACACGCAACAGCTGGGCATCCTTGCGGCGGCCTTCGGCCACCAGCCCGCCCAGGATCAAGGTGCCGGCCGACATGACAACCAGAAAATCCAGGACGCGAATGACCGAGGGCTGATCGCCATTGAGGGGCAACCAGTCGCGATACATGATTTCGCCCAGAACGACCGTCACCACGCCCAACACGGCGATGCCGACCTCGCGCTGGGAATGCCGCAGGGCGATCAGCATCACCACCAGCAGGACGGGATATCCAATCGGCCGGCTGAGCGAATAGCAGAATCCCGTCACCACCAGCAGCAAAGCGGTCGTGGCCGCGAATTCCACGGGGTGATTGCGCCGCTGTTCCGTCCGGCCGGGTCCAAAAAACCAGAGCAGCAGCGGCGTGACGGCCAGGACCGCGATGCAGTCTGCCATGGCCCAGCGACCCCACAAATCGACCACAACTTCCCAGGGCAGCAAGCGCGGCGCCGGCAGCACGACGACGCCGACCGTCGGGGCCGCGATCACGGCCTGAAGGCAAGCGATGGCGGCGTAGCGCAAGGTGTCGCCGACACTGCCGAGCGCCGGATCGAGCTTGATCCATCGCATGATCCAGGCGGCGGCAGCCGGTCCCAGCATCGCCGCGGCGGATATGGTCAGCGCCGCCGGCACGGGAAGTTTCAGGAACAGATGGATCAGAAGATTGGCCAGAAAAATGCCCGGCGCGACCCCGTTGCCCTGGATCATGAACGCCGCCAAGGCGACCCCCGCCGCCGGCCAGACCGCGACGACGCCTTCCATGCCCGGCGCGAGAACTCGTCCCGCGACCGCCGCCGCCACACAGGCGAGCGCGGCAATCGTGTTCCAGTACAGCAGAGACCTGGCGGCTGGTGCAGGCCCCTCAACAGGCGCCGCGAGCCGGATTGTCGAAGGAATTTCCCCCTCCCCGAACGCGGTTTCACAAACACCGCGCGTCGCAACGATACAGTGGGGGCCAGCGGGCTGCAAACCTGCCCCCTTGCCCCGGCACCCCGGCCAACCCACTGCTCTGCCAACATTTTCGGCAAGGCGATGCCGTTACAATCCGAAACATACGGTTCATCGGGCGGCTATATGAAGCCCCTAACTTTGCGGGCACCAGATTGGGGAAACCCTCGCCATGAGCATTCCAGCGAAAGGAAGCATCGCCGCCGAGCGAGCCTCGCAGCTGGCGTTCGACCAGCTCGAACTGGTCATGCGGAGCATGACGGCGCGCTGGTGGGTGCGGCCCGTCATCGGTATCGCGATGGCCTTGGCATTTTCCGGCGGGGTTGCCCTCTCACCCAAGCCCGCGACCTGGTTCGCCCTGCTGCTCGTCGCCAGCATACCGTCAACCTTGGCGGCCCACCGCTTTCTGGCACGGCCTGCCTCCTCTCCCCGCACGGCCACGCATTGGCAATGGCTTTGCTGCTTGTCCTATGCCCCCTTCGCCCTTGCCTGGACGTCCCAGGCCTATCTGCTTTGGAAGCCGGACAACGTGGTCAACCATTGCATGATCATGCTGGCGCTGGGCTGCTCGGTGAGCGTCGTCATGCCCCTGTTGGGCGCCTGCCTGCCGCTTGCCACCACCGCCCTTGTCATCGTCGGCTCCGGCTTTGTCGGCGCGGCGCTGTTCGGCAGCACCGCCAATCCTCAATTGGCCGCGCTTGTCGTCCTGGTCTATCTGGTGCTGCTCTATTTCATCCTGCGCCAGATTCACAATGCCTCCACCAATTCCCTGCTTCTGAGATACCAGAATGTCGATCTGCTGGCGCAGCAGAGCGGCTTGATAGATGCCAAGAACAAACTGATCGGTGAGTTGGCGGCGGCCCGGCAGGCGGCGGAGCAGAAACGCGACGAAGCCGAAAGCGCCAATCGATCCAAGTCCCAATTCCTGGCCAATATGAGCCACGAATTGCGCACGCCCTTGAACGCGATCATTGGCTTTTCGGAAATCATCAAGGCCCGCATCCTGGGCGACGACATCAACCGCAATATCGAGTATGCCGGCCTGATTCATGGTTCCGGCCTGCATCTGCTGACCTTGATCAACGACATACTGGATCTCGCCAAGATCGAATCCGGCACTTTGAAGCTGGCCGAAAGCGATTTGACCTTGGATGCCGTCGTCGCCGAGGCCGTCGCCTTGCTGCAACACCGGGCGCAGGAAGGCGGTTGCATGCTGGTCAGCACCGCGGAGCCCGGCCTGCCGTCCGTTCGCGCCGATGAACGCGCGATCAAGCAAATCCTGCTCAATCTTCTATCGAACGCGTTGAAATTCACCCTGCCCGGCGGAAGGGTGACGGCCTTTGTCCGCCATGCGCCGGACGGACGCGTCGCATTCGGCGTCGCCGACACCGGCGTGGGCATCAAGATCGCGGACCAGGCCAAGGTTTTCGAGAAATTCGGTCAGGGCGATCATGCCCATGCGCCGAAAGAACGAGGCACCGGTTTGGGGCTTTCGATCGTGCAGGGGCTGGTCCATGCCCATGGCGGCGAAATCGCGCTGGAAAGCGTGGAACACAAAGGCACGACAATTACGGTCACAATGCCGGCGTGCCGGAGTGCAGCCAGGCGCCAAAGGGTGGCGCAGCCGGCCCTCTCCTAAAGGTTGCCCGCGTCCGGCGGCACATTGGCGGCCAGGTCGAACGGCAAGGCGCGAAAATTCTTCGCCGCCTTGGAAATCAAGGCTTGCTCGCTTGTCCCCAATTGGGCTTGCAGCAGTGCGGCGCGCTTGCCGGCTTCCTTGTCGCCCGAGCGGGCGGCGATGGAATACCATTTTCCCGCCTCGACCAGGTTTTTTGTCACGCCGTAGCCATGCTCATACAGAAAGGCGAGATTGAATTGCGAATCGGTTACGTCGAGAGACGCGGCCTCGGCGAACCAATAGGCGGCCTGCTGCAGGTCCCGCTCTCCAGCGGCGCCGCTGGAATAGAAAACCGCCAGATTATGCATTGCCTTGCGGTTGCCTTGCTTGGCGGCAAGTTCATACCAATGCCGCGCATTTGCCAGGTCGGTCGTCACGCCGTCGCCATGCTCATAGAGCGAAGCCAGGCGAAACTGGGCTACCGCATTGCCGCCTTCCGCCGCCTTCTTGAGGAAGCGCACGGCTTCGGAAAGGCTGACAGGCGCCGCGCCTCTGTCATCCAGCGCGCGCAGGCCCAGGATGGTGTTGGCCTTGGGGTTGCCGTTTTTCGCCATGTCGCGCAGGGCCTTTTCGGAAATGGCTCCGTGCTCGCCGGGCGAAGAGTAGGTGCTTTGCGGATCGGGCCGCACCCCTTCCATCCGGGGAATTTCGACCACGAACAGCGTGTCATTCGGATCGCGGGCTGCGGGTTCCGGCAGGGAGAGCGTCCGCATATTGGGAGAATGGGAGGCAACTTTGACGGTATCCTGTTCCCGCTTGCCCACCACCAAGGTGGCGGCCAGCACGGCTATGCCCAGCAGCGCACCAAAGACCCAGAACAGGTATCTGCCATGGGATTTGTCACTGTCCATGCGGTCCAGGCTTGGAACGCCCGGCGCGGCCATAACGCGCAGATCCGCCGCGCCACGCTCCGTGGGATGCATTCCCGGAGCGGGATCGTTTCTCAGCTCATCGGTTGGAAAGGAAGGAGCGTCGCCGCCTGATGCCGACGAGACCGTGTCCGGCGGCTCTTGCGCCCATGGCGCGTCCGCCTCCGGTTGGATCGGGACCACCAAATGTGATTGGCCGGCATCGCTTGCAATGTCGCCGGGCCCGGTGTCCGGATCTGAAATCGGATGATCCCAGAGGTCGGGCTGCGTTTTTGGCCAAGTTTCATCGTCCGCGCGGGCCGGCTCAATTCCAGATACGGGCAAATCGAAAGCCGGCTCCGGCAAGCGTTTGCTCAGCCAACGCAGCTCCTCCTCCAACTGCGCCAGCTTGTTCCTTGTATATTCATCGCGCCGCAGGGATTCAGCCTGCCGGATGCCGGCCAGGTCGGATTTGCGCAGGACTTCACCCAGCAGATCCGACTGTCTGCGCCAATAACCGTCGATCTCGGAAACCATGCGTTCGAGGCGGTCGATCCTTCCGGCTGTGTCGTTGCGGATCTGGGCCAATGCGCCGGACAGTTGGTCCAGTCCGGCAACAATCCGATTTTCGTTTATCGCCATGTCGCTAGATGCCTTTGCTGCCATATTCCCTGATCGTCGCGATCCACCAAAGATACTGTTCGGGCTCCGCCGTGCCGATATTGCCGATAAAATCCTGCCTGATCCGGGCGGCGGGAAAGAGGCCGCAGAACTTCTGCATGGACGGGCTGTGCTGAAGAGCGCCGCGCTGCAAAAACGCAGGCACTTCCGTAATCAACACAATGCGAATGGTGCGTGGCGCCACAGCCCGCGGCCAAAGCCCCGGAAAAAGATCGGGCAATGAAGGCGGATCGTCCATGATCGGACAGACCAGCATCAAATGATTCGCCGCCGAGCCTTCCCGGCAGCCTTCGCCGGCAATCTCGCCAAGAGAACAATATTGCACCGGCCGGCCGGCGGCCCGGGCGCCATCCAAATAGGCCCGGCACAGCCGCGCCGAGAAGCTGGTGCTGCGCGGATCGGGATCGCAGTTTACGACAATTGCGCCGTTTTCGGCACACCCGCCCAGACGCCAGGCATGGAGCCGATCAAGCCAGCGCATAGGGCAGATCGCTCTTTATTTCGTCGAAGCGTTCCAGATCCGTCAAATCGACAAAATTGGCGACCGTCGATCCATTGGGCAGACGCGATAACGCCAGCGAGATCGTCCGTCCGTCGGCCCTTTTGGTCTTGCCCCACTCTCCAAGGGATTCCGGCGTCCCCGAATTGATGCCGCAAGACACGATGCCCCAGATTCCGTCCCGGCCGATTCTGGCGTTGCAGCGATCGGCGATTTCCGAGAAATGCGGCTGGCTTTCAAGGTCGCGGTCCGACAATTTCCATATCGCGGCGAAACGGTCATTGTGCAGGACAAGCCGCCCATCGGTGCCGAAAATGGCGATCCCGTCATTGAGCGTGTCCAGGGTGGCCTTTTGCACCTGCGCCAGCAGATTGAACTCCGCCTGCCAATGCAGCCGTTCGGTGATGTCCTCCACCTGCAGGAAAAATCCGCCTTGCAAGTGCGGCCATGCCGTCACCCGCACGCTTTTGCCGCTGGGCAGATGCCAGGATTCCTCGACTTTTGCCTTGAGCGTGGAGATGGCGCGGATATGGGCCAGCTTCCAGTCCGAAAAATTGCGCCGCTCGGGCAGTTTGCGTTCGTCCCGCAGGCGCTCAAGAATTTCGCCATAGGGCAAATGGGCATCAAGCCAGGCACGCGGCAGACCCCATAGTTCGGCATAAGCGCGATTGCAGCTGGCAAGCTTTTGCTCGCGATCGAACACCGCAATGGCCAGCGGGCTGTGTTCCAGCACGTCCTCCTGGGCGTCCAGCGCCAACTGCATCGCGGATTCTCTTCGCGCCAAATCGGTGACGTCGAGGGCGAATTCGGCCACGCAATTGGCCGAGACCGGCGTCGATCCTGTGGAATAGGCGCGGCGCTCGCCGTTCACGATGAGCGAGGTTCTGGCGCGCGCGGAACCGGCTTGGGCCGTCTTCGCACTCCCTTGTCCAGCGCAGGAAAAAGCGGCGCGGGCGGATACCTCATTCACATGGGAAAGACCAAGCACGGACAGAAAGGCCCGATTGGCCCATCGCACCGCCGATTCCGCGCCCCGCACCCAGATGGGCATGGGCAGCGCATCGAGCACCTCCTTGTAGGATTCAACGGCCGGCGACTCGTGGTCGAAATATATCGCGGCGCGCCCGTCCACCGAACGCCCGCGAATGGCCAAACTGCCTTCGCTCGTCTCCACGGTGATCGAAAAGGGCGTGGCATCCTGCGTCAGCGCCTGGATGGCCCGGATGACCTTCGCCGATTGAGGCGAGGCCATGGAACAGTCGTGCAACATTTTTCCGTCACCGAAATATTCCCGCTCCTGCTCCCCCTCGCGCGTCACCATCACGCCACGCGCGGCGCCCTCCAGAAGGGCTTCCCGGAAGTACAAGGCCGCATCCGCCATGGCGATATCCAGGGCGGCGCGCCGGCGATGCTTGCGCAGACGGGCGTGAATCCAGCAAGTGGAAAGCACGCACAGAAGGCCGATCAAACAGGTCGATACGGCGAAGGCGGCAACCGTGCAATCGACATCGTTCGCGGCGCGATGCTCGCTCCCGGCCAGGGCCGCAATCAGGGCTTCCATGATGGGCATCAGCGGAGACGCGACAAACCGGACAAAAGAAATCAAACCGTCCATGTTCAGCTCTCGGCCGCCAGCGCGCGCAGCGCAACCAGATCGCGCACTACGATCTGCTGGCCGTTGGGCACCAGAATCACCCCTTCGCTCCGCAACACCGATATCATCCGGCTGACGGTTTCCGCGGTCAGGCCGAGATGATCGGCGATATCCTGGCGGCCCATGGGAAGGTCCAACCGGTCGCCATAGACCAGGCCGACCCGATCGGCGAAATTCAAAAGGAACGAGGCCAGCCTTTCCTTGGCCCTCTGACAGCCCAGGATGAACATGTGATTTTGCGCGGTAAGCAGGTTCGACGACAGATGGCATAGCAGCTGGGAGCGCAACGCCTCGTTGCTTTTCGCAAGACGATCGAGGCAACCGCGCGGGAAGGCCAACAGGACGACGTCCGAAACCGCTTCGGCGCAGGCGGGCAGATCGGGACTTTCGATGAACCCCATGACGTCGCCGGGAAGGATGAATTCGATGATGCAGCGCCGCCCGTCCGGCATATAACGGCAAAGCCGGACCGTGCCGCTTACGACCTGATAGACAAATTCGGACGGGTCATCCTGGTTGAATATGATTTCGTTGGGATTGAAGCGAAGGCGCGAACCGGCCTCTTGAATGCGCGACAGATAGTCCACCAGGGTCGCGGGCTCCGTCGCAACCCTATTTTGCGCAATCCTGGGCACGGCATATCGCTTTTGAGCGGCGGCGGAAGCGGTTTTGGCGGGCGCGGCACCCAGTGCGACTGGCATCTTGTCCCCTAGAAAAGATCAGATTGTGCGCCCTGATATCGCCAGCGGTTGATGCCCTGTAGTTGGGAGTTCCTCGTAAGTAGATTCGCTTGCACGCCAGTTGGTACAAACCCCTATGACCCGCGGCACCCGGGCCGGCCACCATACTAGGTACAAGCTCGTATGACCGTTTGGACTGATATATCTCAGTGCGCCGATCGGCTATTGGCTCTTCGATAACGCGGCGCACAGAAAGTGCGCCCTTTTTCGAAGCGAGCCCGCAGAATGCGTTCACCCGCCCTTTGTTTTTCGCGCGAGATTCGCGCCACGATCAAATCCGCCTCCTTTTCCGCCGAACGAAGAACCGTTCGCGGCTCCTCGGTGCGCAAGCGCAAAGGCGTCATCGATATGAACAACACCAGTTGGCGCCGTTGCTCGCTGGGCACCAATCACATTTCTGCGTTTGGCGTATGGCGCCAAGGCGAGCGGCGCCGCTGGCGGCGCGCCAACCGCCGGGGTGAAACGCGCTGGCACAGGCTGCCGGCTTGCGGCCATCGCTCGGGCTTCGATCGCTCCAAGCTTTGACCGGCCGGCTAAAGCCTATTCCACAAACAACAGCTGGCCGAACCGGGCCGGATTGTGCGGATTCGGCTTCACCATGCCGGCATCCGACCATTGCGAAAGACGGCGGTTGGGTTCGGTCCCATCCCAGCGATTCATGTTCGCGATCCAGCGGTCACCGGTCTTGGGAACAGGGTTGTCCGCCAGATCGGCAAAGGAGCGCCAGGGAATCGCCACTTCCAGGCTCCAACCCTGGTCGCGGTCACCGCTCATATTGAGCGTGCCTTTGATCGATGTGGCCAGTTGCACGCCCGGAAGGTCGTAATTCTTGAGCAGGCGCTGCGGAAACACAAAGAAATAGTCATACAGGATGGCGCGGGCGTTCATTTCCAGGCCCAGATACAGATTCTTGACGCCCGGCGGCGCGATGAAGATTTCGACCGCATCGTCCTTGTAGGTGGGATCGTCATGCCGGGTATAAACCGCGGTGATGTCGTCATCCTCACATTCGTAAGCGATATAGAGATTGTCATTGTCCCAGGTCAGCCGGGCCGTGGTCTTCTGCAGTTTGCCGGTCTGATCGGCCCAGGGGAAGACGAAGACCACGGGCTTGGCTGCTTGCCAGGCGGCATCGTCGATCTTGCCGTCAATACGAGGAGCGATTTTGGCGCGATGCACCTCGTAGGTCGGGATGGGGGCAAGCCCTGTCCGCTCGGTCTGCGCCAGAGCGGGCGTTGCCGTCATCAGCGCCAGGGAGGCGGACAGGGAAGCGGACAGGAAAAGTGTTGCGGATTTTTTCATCATGCCCCCGACAGTGCCCAAGGAAGATTAGGTCAAGGTTACGTGGAGATCGCCGATCTTTTCGATCGAGGTCACCATCTTGTCGCCCGGCTTGAGCCAGACCTGTTTTTCCGGCGGGTATCCGCTGATCACGCCTTCGCAGGTGCCGGTGAAAATCACGTCTCCCACATCCAGCGCGAAAGCCTTTGAACAATAGGAGATGATCTTGGCGCAGTTGAAGATCATCAGCCTTGTGTTGGTGTCCTGGCGGACCTGGCCATTGACGTACATCTTCATGCTGAGATTGTTGACGTCCACCTGGTCTGCGCTCACCAGCCAGGGGCCGAATGGCCCCGAACCGTCCGTGCTTTTTCCCAGCAACCACTGGCTCGACCGGCGTTGCAGGTCGCGGTTGGTGAAGTCGTTGCCGCTGGCATAGCCATAGACATGGTCCAGGGCGCTGGCTTCCGGGATATCGCGGCCGCCCTTGCCCATCACCAGCACCAGTTCGGCCTCGTAATCCCATTTGGGCGGCGCGGTCGACTTGCTGATCGCGATGGTGCCGTTGTGGTGGTTCAACGCGCTGTTGAACTTGCTGAACATGATCGGCTCCGGCGGCGGCTTGCTGCCGCCCTCCGCGGCGTGGGCGGCGTAATTGAGCCCGACGCAAAGAATCTTGCCGGGATTTTCGACGATATTGCCGAAGCGCACTTGGGCCTCGGGTATCAGGCGGTTGGCCGGGGCGCCCGCCGCGCCGTTCGCCAAGAGCAGACCCAGAGCCTCCAGATTGCCCCGGCCGCTGATCACATCGATGGCCTTGGTCGGCAGGCCGATCTTGCGGTCGCGCTCCACGGCGGCGACATCCAACACCCCGCGCGCCGTTTTCACGCCCAGGCCCAAGCCATTGGCCGTGACGATGTTGGTGATGTCGATGCCCTTCAACGGACGCTGGTTGGTGGGCGTGCCGCGCACCGCCTGTTGCGCCTGAGCCTGTGCACCGGCGGCCAGCACGGCCGCGGCACCGGCGCCCTTGATAATGTTGCGACGAACTTGATCCATTGCGTTTCCCCTTGGTGTCTTAGACAGAAGCTGGCCGGTGCGCCTTGAGAAAAGAACGGACCTGGCGCACTGCCAGGGGAATCCGCTCCTTCGGCTCCTTCCAGGGGAACATGCTTACTTCCGATTTTGGCGCCAACATGGCGGACTCCATCGCCACGACATAGGGATGGGCCGGAATATCATCCGGCATGATGAGAACGGGTGTCTGGCAATTGCGCACAAAATCGCGTGTCACGGTCAAGACGAAATCGGGGTTGGTGCGATACATGCTGGTAAGATACTTCTCGACCAGGGCCATCGAGATATCCGGCCGGCGTTTGACCAAGTCCGGACCCCACCCCTTCATGTTGGTGTCATAGTATAATGTGGGCATTTCCGGCCGAAATCCGCTCGGCTGCGCCAGCACGGCGGCGACAATGCGGCCAGGGGCCCGCTTCAAGAGATTCCAGATGAAGGGGCCGCCAATGCAGAAGCCGACCACCATGAATTTGTCGATTCCCAGGTGATCCATCACCCCGAGCTGATCGTCGGCATG
>CBHTTW010000004.1:0-24721 GCA_966096025.1 uncultured Alphaproteobacteria bacterium
GCAGGCGCTTGGGCCCGGCGGGGCGCAGCGGCAGTGGCGCCGAACTGATGATGCGGCTTTCCGGGGTCTGGGCCTCGTCCAGATTCTGGCTCTGGCGCAGGCGCTGGACAAAGGCCTCGTACATGGTGCGGGTCGAGTTGGCGTTGGACTCCAGGGCCTGCAATTGCACCCGCGCCATATTCTGGCTGCGCGCGGTGCTTTCGGTGCCGCCCAGGCTGCCTTGCAATGAATTCAGATGCGCGCTCGCCACCATCACATCATTGGATGCGCTGGCCGCCAGGCGGCCGACTTCCTGCGCGATCTTGAAATCCAGGTCGCGCTTCTGTTCCTGGATGGCCTGCATCCTGGGATGCAGCTGGCCATAGCGGCTGTTGAGCTCGCCTTCCTGCGCCAAGAGGGCGGTCTGCTGGCCGCGCAACTGCATGATCAAGGGCGAGGAAACGATCTGGGTGACGTCGGCCGGATTTCCCGCTTCGACCAATTGCTTGATGCGATTGTTGATCGCCTGCTTCTCCGCCAGGGCGGAACGCGCCGCCACGATCTGGCTGTTGATCCCGACCATCTGCTGATCGACGATGGAGTTGCCGGGCGCGGAATCGTTCAGGTTATGCTCGGCCTTGTAGCGCTGCACCGCTTCCTGCTGGATTTGCAGCTGTTGCGCCAGATCCTGCAGCCGCTTGTTCAGCCAGCCGGTGGTGGCGGTGGTGGCGCCGATCTTATCGGCAAGCTGCGATTTCACGTAGGAATCCGCGAATGTGTTGGCGATCAAGGCCGCCTTGGCGGCGTCGCGCGCGGTAGCGGTGATGGCGATGCTGGTGGAAAGACCTTCGGCATCGGCCCTGACATGACGCTGCAAATTTTCGATCACCCGATCGCGGCTCAGCACCGCATTGGCGGGCAGGGTCTCGAACCAGTTTTTGGGATTGAGCATGGTGACCAGCTCGCCCAGCAATTGCAGCACACCGGGATTGCCCAGGTCGGGATTGAATTCTGGATCGTTCTGGAGTTTCAGCCGCTCCATCACACTGGCCGCCAGTTCGCGCGAGGTGATGATCTGAATCTGGTTCTGCACCGCGGCCGGATCGCTGAGCTGCGGCGTCAATACGGCGGAAAGATCGGTGATGTTGTTCTTGCGCGGGTCCAGCATTACCACCGCGGAACTGGCATAGGTGGTCGGCAACAAGACCGCGACACTCAAGGCAAACAGAAGGGTGGCGAGCAGGATCCGCGTGATCAACACCCGGCGCACATCCAGCAGGCGGATGAAATCGGCCAGCGCAAAAGCAGGCGCATGCGGATGCGGCGGCAAAAGCGCCGGCGCCATCTGATCGCGTGCCCGGTATGGAGACATGTCGTGCGCTCCGCCGGGACCACGAATCTGAGGCCCCGCAAGGCTTTAACCTGTAACGCCCCCGGACTGACGAACGGTTAACGCGGGCGGGCTTTGGCCGGTGTTTGAGCCTTTAAAAATGGGGCCTGAAAGCGTTAATGGCGGCGCCGGAAGCTTCCAAGGACTTGAGAAAACCGTTCTATTTCAGGGAATTAGCGCCTGGTCCGGCTTTCCTCAAAGGCTCGCGCCAAGGCGGTCCAGAGCGGTTTGCGGCGCATCCGGCTGTCATAGGGGGTCTTGCGATAGCGCCATCCCGCCCGCCGCCATCCGTCCGCCGGGTCGACATAGCGGTCCGACAGATTCCAGGTCAGCACCGCCTGGGTGTGGTCCAGCGCCACATCCAAAAAGCGCCGGGCTTCATCGGCCACGGCGCGGTCGCGCGCGGCGGTGTCGCCGGGCCCGCCGGTATCGTCCACATCCAGTTCGGTGATCAGAATGGCCAAGCCCCGGCTGCGGACCTCATCCAGAATGGCGTGCAGCTTGCGCTGATCCACCCGATTGGCGAAGGCGGACAGGTGTCCCTGAATGCCCAGCGCGTCGACCGGCACGCGGCGCTTCAACAGTCCATCCAGAAAGCGCAAGCTTGTGGCGCGGAAGCGGTCATTCCCGGCGCCACCCTGTTCGCAGCCCCAGTCATTATAGACCAGTTGGACATGGGGTGCGGCGGCGCGCGCAGCGTGGAAAGCAAGGTCGACATAACCGGGCCCGAACGCGTCCAGCCACAAGGAGGGTCTCAGCCCATCGGGCCGCGCTTGCGTGCCGGGTGGTGCCAGGGCTTCATTGACCACATCCACCGAGACAAGCGGATAGCGCTGCAGCACGGTTTGGATATGACCGGTCAAAAGTCTTTCGTCGCGACGCTGCGCCAGCATCGGCGCCAGCCAGGCCGGATTGGCTTCATGCCACACCAAAGTGTGACCGCGCATCGCCAGGTGATGGCGCGCGGCAAAGGCAAACAAGAAATCCAGCGCGGCAAAATCGTAAGTACCGGGCTTGGTCTCCAGCGCGTCGCGCTTCATTTCATATTCGGGAACCAATTGCGCCGCCTCGCGCAGCAATACGGGCACAAAATCCGCATCCTTCAATTCATAGCTGGCGGCGGCGCTGCCGAAGACAAAGCCCTTGGACGCGGCAAGTGCTTTGAGGCCCCGGCTTTCCTGCGCCGCGGCCGGAAAAGCCAGCGCGCCGGCGCCCATTGCCAGGAAGCGGCGGCGGCCAAGATTTGCGGCGGTGTTCACGCGCGCTTCAAATCGGCGGTCTCGCGCAAGCCGGCATGCAGGCGGGAAATGGCTTGATCGGCAAGACGGCGGTAGGTGGAGCGGCCAAGGAAAATCTGCAAGAAAATGACGGCCGCCAGGGAAGGATGGTAGCAACCGCGCAGCATGGCGTTGAGATAAAGCGCCAATGCAGCCACCGGACGACGTGGTGCGATCAGCTTGGCATAGGCCCAGCCCCGCCCGCCATGATAGGCGCGGGAGGAGATAAGCGGGCGCATTTTTTCCAGCCAAAGCCGCAACTGCTCCGCCCCGGCGCCGGCGGAAGCGCGGCCGGGATCGGAGATGTCGCGCCATACCGCGCCGGGCTCTTCCAGCATGTGAAAGCGGTATCCGGCGAGGAAAAGCCGCAGGGCGAAATCGGCATCTTCGGCGGGCCGCAGATGTTCGTCATAACGGATGCGCGTCGCCGCATCGCGCGGCGCGACAAGCGTGATGGTGGGCACAAAGCCGCGATCGCACAGCAGATAGGCCGCCATATCCTCGCCGGGGGCAAGCGCGCGGGGCGGTTTCAGAAAGACCCGTCCTTCTCCGCGATCCACCCGCACCCGCGCGTAAGCGATCAAGTTGCTGCTGTGCTCCAGCAAACTCCTCATGCCGGCCAGATGGTGGGGAAGATAAACATCGTCGGAATCCAGCGGTGCGATGAAGCGGCCGCGCGCCTGGTCTATGGCGGTATTGCGCGCCTTGCCGCCGCCGCCATTGGGCTGGGAGATAAAGCGGATGCGGGGATCATGGAAAGAATCCACGACATTGCGGGGATCGTCGCTGGAGCCGTCATCCACCACCAGTATCTCAAAATCCTGGCAGCTTTGGGCGCGCACCGATTCAATCGCCGTGCGCAAACTTTCGGCGCGGTTATAGACCGGGATGATCACGCTGAAAAACGGATCCATGGTCCTCAATTCTAAGAGCGCGGCCTTAGCGGCCCGTTAAGGAATGCTGTCTGGTGCCGGCATTGAGCGCGGCGATGACCAGCAACAGCGCCGCCCAAACCATGCTGTCGCTTTCCAGAAAGTCGGATTCCATCACATTGTGCAGGATGGCAAAGATGAACAGGGCCGCCAGCAGAGGGCGAAAGCCGGTGCCATTCAAATTCAGGGCCCATAGCCGCCGCATCGGCGCCCACACCAAAGCCAGCATCGCCAGAACAAAACCCAGGCCGCCGATGGTGACCAGAATTTGCAGATAGCCGTTATGGCCGTGGGCCGCGGCATCCATCCAACCTGTGGCATAACCATGCAAGGGAGATTGGCTGCCGGTGCCGGTCAGGGTGCCGAAACCCGCGCCCAGCAGGGGATGATCGGCGATATAGCGAAGCTCCGCCGTCCAGATCGCGGCGCGGCCGGTGAATTCCTGGGGGTCCTGCAGCATACGGGCAATGGGCTCGGCATAGATCAAGCCGACCGTGGCGGCCCCCGCCAGCAATAGCGCGGCGAAGGTCATGGTGACGGCGCGCGATAGCCCGTCGCGCCAGCCGATCTGGTAGAGCAGGCCGCAGGCCAGGGCGATGACAAGAAAGCCGGCGGAAGATTTGGAATGGCTCATCGCCAAAAAGACGCAGGCGGCGGCGGCAATGGCGATGCCGATCCAGTTGCGCCATCCGGTCTTGCTGAACAGGAAAACAATCGCGGTCAAGGCGCAGACCGCGCCTGCTTCATTCTTGTGACCGTAAAGCCCGCGCCAATTGCCGACCAGCGCCGGGTCGATTTCGCCCGCGGCATGGCGGGCCGCCGGGATCAGCGGAATGGAAAGGAAGTTCACCAACAAGATTGCGGCCAGCAGCCAGCGCCACAACAAAAAGGCCTTGGCCGGACCGACGGTTTCCACGCTCAGCAGCAGCGATCCCACCAGCACCACTTCCAGCCCGGCGCGGCGCAGGACCAGATCGGGCTGCGGCGCCCATAACAGGCTGGCCAGGCACCAGGCCAGCAGCAGCCCCATGCTGACCGGCAAGGCGCGCAGAGCGCCAAAGCCGAAACGCTGGATGGCGCAAAGCGCGGTCAGTCCGCCGATGCCGAGATAGGCAACCTGCCGGACCCAATCGCCTTGAGAGGCCGCAACTGCCTGCGGCGGGGGCGGAGAGAAAGCATCCAGCCCCACAAAAATCAGCAGCAGCAAGGCGAGGAAAGACAGGATCGGCAACAGGCCATGGTCTGCCGCGCGCGGCGCGTCGTAAGACAGGACGTAATCACTCGCCATGGATCACGGCATACTCGTTATAGCGCCGGCCTGCCATCGCGCTGAGCTTGCCCGCGGCGCGAAACAGCTTTTGCAGCGGAATGGCCCTGCGATTCGGGCTTGGCGCGAGGATGACCGCGGCCAGGGGCGACAACAAGAGCAAGGCCAGGATTTTCATCAGTTCGGCAAGGACGTGCCCGAAGCCGGGATCGTGTTTCAGCAGCACCCGCATGTCCGAATTGCCGCATGAGTAGGATCGGCGCAGCAGCCAGCCCAGATTGGCGCGGCTTTCCGGCACCTCGCTATGGGCCCGGGCCTGGTCGCACCAGGCGAAACGCTTGCCCGCGCGGCGAAGACGGAAAAAGAAGTCCTGGTCCTCGCCGCCCGACAAGGCGAATTGCGGATCGAACCAGGGCGCCGTCATCTCTTCCAGCAGGACGCGCCGCATCAACAGATTGCCCGCGCCCTGGGGCATGTCGATGGGGCCGCTGGGATGGCGGATATCGCCATGGCCGCGCATGTCCCGGTCAAACAGGACGGAGCCTTGCAGAAGATCGGCGCCCGTCGCGTGGGCGCAGTCGAGGAATTGCTCGATCCAATCTTTTTCCGGCCATTCGTCGTCATCGATCATGGCGATGAAAGGGGCGCCGGTCATCAAGGCATATTCGATCAGGACATTGCGAACCTGCGCGATGCCGCGATTGGGCGCCATGACCGCCGTCAAGGGCCAAGGGTAATCGTCCATCGCAAGGCAGAGATCCATGCCGGCGCGCCCCTCGCAATCATTGTCGGCAACCAGCACGGAAATGACGGCCTTTGTTTCCTGGGCGGCGATGGCGTCCAGCAGCCGCTTGAGCATTTTGGGCCGCTTGCAGGTGGGAATGCAGATGACGACGGAATCAGTCATGCGCCGCCTCCGCCGTGCCACGAATATTCGCGAAACACAGAAGCAGGATCACCAGCTCGCCCAGCACAATGCCGCCCAGGGATGCAATTGGGCTGGCAATGGACAACAGACTCGCGGTTGCGAGCAGGGCGACCAGTGCGGACGCCGCGCCGATCAAGGCCAGTTCCTGGAAACGGCCGGCGGCCTGCATCAAAACCGCCTGGGGCGTGCGGATGGAGCGCATGGCCATGATGAAGGCGCAGATCGAAACCACGGCGATCACATTTTCCATTTGATAGTCCTGCCTCACCACCAGGCCTGGGAAACAAGCCAGCAGAAGGATGCAAAGCAGGATATTGACCAGCCAGGCGGCGCCCAGTCCGCAAGTGAAATGTCGTCGGATGCGCGCCAGCGCCGCGCCATCGCCTTGTTCCATGGCGCGCGCCATGGCGGGGCGTTCCAGATCGGTCAGGGCCAATTGCGTCAGGCTGGCGGGCCGCATCAGCAGCATGCCCAGCGCCAAAAGCGCGAAAGCGCCGGGACCGGCAATGAATGTCACCAGATAGGCATGGGCATTGATCGTCAGTTCGGTGAGGACGGCGCCCGCCAGCGACCAGCGTGTGACGTCACGGAAGATAGGCAGATAGGCTCTGGGATCGCCCCGCAAAGCCGCAAGCTGGCGATGAAAGAAAGCTGTTCCGAAAGGCAGCAAGGCGGCAAAAGCCGCCAGCAGCAGCGCGCCGCTGCCGCGCGCGAAGGAAAGTCCGTCACATGCGGCCAGCAAGCCCAGCGATGCGGTCAGGACAAGGCTGTAGGTGAAATCGGATCTTATCGCGGCGGTGGCGCGGTCCTCGGCAAAGGCGGCGGCGCGCGCGTAGCAGCGAAACGTGAACAGGCCGGCAAACAAGGACAACAGACTTGCGTCTTGAAGCGGTGTGCCGCCCGCCAGCAGGGCCGCCAACACACAGGCGGCGAAGCCGGTACAGACGATCCAATTCATTTGGATACAGGCGGGAACGGCGATGGTGTCGCCGCGCGCCAGGCTGCGGGTCAGCGGCAGAACGATCAGCGAAATATTCAGGCTGAGCCCCAGCGACAAACTCACCATGACAAAGGAGAACAAGCCGAATTCGCGAACCGGCAGCTGGTGCAGGAAGATCAAGGACGCCAGGAAGTGCGCGCCCGACACCGCCACCGGCCCCGCAACCGAGGCGCCATAGCGCAGCAGCGCTCCGGGCAATGCGCCGGGCATGCGCCATGAGGATGTCACTGCAATATGCGATACCGTCATGGCGGACCTATCTTGCCGTATGGACGGAGCTGGTGCGGGTCAAAAGCAGAAACGCCGCCAGCGGGTTGGTCACGGCGTAACGCCAAAACAATCTTTTGGGCTCGAGCAGGACCCGGAACAGCCATTCCAATCCGGCCGCCTGCATCCAGAGCGGCGCCCGCTTGTAGCCGCCGGTGATGAAACTGTAGCAACCGCCGCAGGTCACCAGCCATCCGGCGCGCAATCGATGTTTGTTGCGGACGGAAAATTCATATTCCAGCGGCAGCGAAAGCCCGACCCAGATCACATCCGGCTGGGTCAGGTTTATCTCATCGCAAAGATCGGCTTCCTCGGCGCGGCTGAAATAGCCGTGATGACGGCCCACGATCTGAAGCCCGGGATACATCTCGCGCAGCCGGCGCGCGGCTTCAGCATTGGTTTCATCGGTTGCGCCGAGCAAAAAGAAACGCAAGCCGTGCTGGGCCGCGATCTTGGATGCGTCATGAATGAAATCGGTGGTGGCACTACGCTCTGGGATCGGGCTGCGGGTCAGGCGCGAAGCAAACACCATCGCCTGTCCATCGGCATGAACCAGGTCGGCCTGTTCAAAGACGGCGCGGAAGGCCCCGCTTTGGGCGACGGTGGCGATGACATGCCCGTTAGAGGCAAACACCAGCTTGGGCTGGCGCCGCGCACCGGCTCGCGCCTCCAGACAGTCTTGCAGCATGAAGCGGGCCAGCGCGTCGCGCGACAGGCACACGGTGTCGATGCCCCCGACCATCACCTGTAGGTAAGGATCATTTGCAGGCGTCTTGGGCGCCAGGGCTTCGTAGCGTGCGGGAAGGACGGCGTGCATCATGCGGCGCCCCGCGCTGGCTTGGGCGCCAAGGCAAAATCGGCCGTCATGACCCTTTCGGAGTGCTCCCGCATTGTTAAGCCCTTGGCTTAACCAGGGGATTGCAGGAGACAGGCCAGGCTTAAGGCGGTTTTTCAGGTCTTTTTGGCACGCCGGGGGGCCGCTTTTGCCTCCAAAGGGGCGTGCCGCGGCCAATTAACCGTGGGGACGTCCCAATTTGGGTGAGAAACGGTCAACCGCGCAGCGGCCCGTGTCCAAGTGCGACCCGAGGCTGGGACTGGCAGCGCTGCCGATGATCTTAAGGAAAAATAATTTCCGGACCGGCGGTCAGAAGAAGATGCTCGCGGCGAAGGCAGGGAAGGCTAACAGCGCAATGGCCCAGATCACCGCGGCAGCCGTGTTTGCGATCGTAAACGGCCAGAATGCCAGTTCCGACATGCCCGAAACCAGCGGCACCGTGGCGCGGAACGGCCCCATGAAGCGGCCGATGAAAATCCCCCACATGCCCCAGCGATGAAAGAAGTGAAGACCTTTCTCGATCTCCGCCTCGAAACGCCGGAAAAGCGCGAAATGCACGATTTTATGGTGATAGTGATAGCCGATCCACCAGCAGATCCAGTCTCCGATCAGCGAACCGACGATGGCGCCCATCACGGCGGGATAAAGCCCGATACCGGTGGCGCCTATCACCGTGCCCAGGGAGATCAGCAAAATCGTCGCGGGAATGAGGAAGGACAGCCCGATGAAGGATTCCGAGCCGGCAATCACGGCGGCGATGGGAAAAACCCAATAAGGATGGGCCTGTGAGGTTACCGTTACCCAATCGCGTGCGTCGCGCACAAACCAGTGAAAAAAGTCGAGCACGCGCTGCCTGTTCTTGTTTGGGGGAGTTCCAGACCGGAGGCCCACATAGCGGTATTGGGCTCGCCACGCCAGAGCGAGACATTTTTGACATATTTTCCCGCTACCGGGTGGCTATACCAGCCGCCGCCCGTTTAAGGGTATAAGTTCATGCCCCGTTCAGCTTGGCGGTGCTAGCCCATTAACCTGTTTAATTTCCCGGCCTTTACGGCCCTTTTATGACACGGATTTGCCGATGAATCTCGACCGTTCCCCCGGGGACTATGAGCGTGCCATGCCGGTTGCGTCCGGACCGGTGGGCCGTGCCTGGTCGGGCATCAAAAGCTGGAGCTCCCGCAACCCGCGTTTGTCGCGGGTGGTGTGGTTCGCGGTCGGGCTGGCGCTGCTGGCGCTGCTGATCTGGGCGATCTATCCCGCCAAGCAGACGGGCCGCCGCGGCATGATCAATCAAGGGGCGCAGCCGGTGGGTGTAGCCCAGGCGATTTCCGGCGACATCAATGTCACGCTCAATGCCCTGGGCACCGTGACCCCGCTGGCGACCGCCACCGTGCGCCCGCAGGTTGGCGGCATGCTGATCAAGCTGAATTTCACCGAAGGCCAGATGGTCAAGGCCGGACAGACCTTGGCCCAGATCGATCCAAGGCCTTATCAAGCGTCGCTGGATCAGGCGCGCGGCCAGTTGGCGCGCGATGCCGCCACCTTGGCCAATGCCAAGGTCGACCTGGCGCGCTACCAGGCGCTGCTGGCGCAGAATGCGATCTCCCAGCAACAGGTCGCGACCCAGCAAGCCCTGGTCGGCTCCAGCGAAGGTGTCGTGATCTCCGATCAGGCCAATGTCGAAACCGCCCGCATCAATCTGGGTTACACCAACATCGTTTCGCCGGTCGATGGCCGCGCCGGCATTCGCCTGGTGGATATCGGCAATATCGTGCAGGCAGGCCAGGCGACCGGCATTGTGGTGGTCACCCAGCTCGACCCCATGTCGGTGCTGTTCACGATCCCGGAAGATCGCGTGCACAAGGTTTTGGAGCGGGTGAATGGCGGCGCCACCTTGGCGGTGGATGTTTATGACCGCAGCCAGACCAACAAGATCACCAGCGGCACGCTTTCCGCGGTGGACACGGTGGTGGATCCCACCACCGGCTCGGTGAAATTGCGCGCCTTGTTCGACAACAAGGGCAATAAGCTTTTTCCCGCCCAGTTCGTGAACGTCCGGCTGCTGATCGAGACTTTGCACAATCAGACGGTGGTCCCGGTCCCCGCCATTCAGCGCGGCTCGGACGGCAGTTTTGTTTTTGTGGTGACACCCGACAAGACCGTGCATCAGCGCAGCGTCACGACCGGTGTGCAGGACGGCAGCAACATCCAGGTTCTGACCGGAATCAGGCCGGGCGATACGGTGGTGGTCGACGGGGCCGACCGCCTGCGCGATGGCGCCGACATCGAAATTCCCAAGCCCACCGGCAAGATCACCGCGCCGTCCGGCGGCGCCGAAGATGCCGCGCGCGCCGCGCAGCGCGCCAAGACGGCGGCGGCGGTCAACCAGGCGTGCAGTGCGGACGTCAAGAAGCTTTGTCCCACCGCTCAAGTGGGCACCCGGGAAATGCGCATGTGCCTGTTCCAGAACCGCGATGACTTGAGCGCGGATTGCTCCAGGGCCTTCTCATCGATGCGCCGCGGCGGTCCCGCTGGTGGGCGCCGAGGGGGCGGCGGCGGGCCGTGACCGTGTCTTCCTCCACGCCGTCCCATAGCGGCGAACCGCATTCCGGCGCCAATATCTCCGCGCCCTTCATCCAGCGCCCGGTCGCCACCACGCTCTTCATGATCGCCATCATGCTGGTGGGTCTGTCGGGCTACAAGTTCCTGCCGTTGTCGGCGCTGCCCGAAGTGGACTATCCCACCATCCAGGTGCAGACCTTCCTGCCGGGCGGCAGTCCCGATGTGATGACCACCTCGGTCACCGCGCCGCTGGAAAAGCAGTTCGGCCAGATGCCCGGCCTCAAGGAGATGTCGTCGATCTCCTCCGCCGGTTCTTCGGTCATCACCCTGCAGTTCGATCTCAGCCTGTCGCTGGATATCGCCGAGCAGGAAGTGCAGGCGGCGATCAACGCCTCCAACAGCCTGCTTCCCAACAACCTGCTGCCGGCGCCGCCGATCTACGCCAAGGTCAATCCCGCCGACGCGCCGGTGATCACGCTTGCGGTGAGCTCCCCGACTTTGCCCCTCACCACGGTGCAGGAGCTGGCCGACACCCGCATCGCCCAGAAGATTTCCCAGCTTTACGGCGTCGGCCTGGTCAGGCTGTCGGGCGGCCAGAAGCCGGCGGTGCGGGTGCAGGCCAATTTGCAAAAACTGGCCTCGCTGGGCCTGAATATCGACGATCTGCGCACCACCATCGCCAACAACAATTCCAACTCCCCCAAGGGCAGTTTCGACGGCGCGACCCAGTCCTACACCATCAATTCCAACGATCAGCTGCAGGACGCCGAGGCCTATAACAATATCGTGGTCGCCTACAAGAACGGCTCGCCGGTGTTTTTGCGCGACGTTGCCAACGTCGTCCAAGGCGCCGAAAACAACAAGCTGTCGAGCTGGGCCGACAGGACCCCGTCGGTACTGATCAACGTTCAGCGTCAACCGGGCGCCAATGTGATCCAGGTCGTGGACTCGATCAAGGAACTGTTGCCGCGCATCCAGGCGGGGCTGCCGGCCTCGGTGAATGTGCGCACCCTCACCGACCGCACCGAGACCATCCGCGCCTCGGTCGACGACGTGCAGTTCGAATTGATCCTGGCGGTGATCCTGGTGGTGCTGGTGATCTACTGCTTCCTGGGCAGCCTGCCCGCGACCTTCATTCCCAGTCTGTCGGTGCCGCTCTCCATCGTCGGCACCTTCGCGGTGATGTATCTGATGGGCTATTCGCTCAACAATCTGTCGCTGATGGCGCTGACCATTTCCACCGGCTTTGTGGTGGACGACGCCATCGTGATGATCGAGAATATCAGCCGCTACATCGAAAAAGGCGAAACGCCCTACAACGCCGCCATGAAGGGCGCCGGCGAAATCGGCTTCACCATCGTGTCGCTGACGGTGTCGCTGATCGCGGTGCTGATCCCGCTTCTGTTCATGCAGGAAGTGGTGGGGCGGCTGTTCCGCGAGTTTGCCGTAACCCTGTCCGTCACCATCCTGATTTCGGCGGTGGTGTCGCTCACCCTGGTGCCCATGCTGTGCGCCAAGCTGCTGCGCACCCACGGCGAGGACCAGAAGCGGGAAAGCCGCATTCAGCGTACGATCGAAGGCTATTATGCCCGCCTGGTCGCCGAGTATGACCGGCTGCTGATCTGGGTGCTGAAGCACCAGAGATTGACCTTGCAGGTCGCGGTGGGAACCCTGGTTCTGACCGTGCTGATGTACATCGGCATCCCCAAGGGCTTTTTCCCGGTTCAGGATACCGGTTTCATCCAGGCCATCACCGAGGCCGGCCCTACCGTGTCCTTCGCGTCCATGTCGCAGCGCCAGCAGCAATTGGCCGACAAGATCTTGAAGGATCCCGCCGTGGCCAGCCTGTCCTCCTTTATCGGGGTCGACGGCACCAACAATACGATGAACAGCGGCCGCTTCCTGATCAATCTCAAGCCCAAGCACGACCGCGACGGCGTCGCCGAGGTGATGGAACGGCTGATGGAGGATGCCCATAGTGTGCCCGGCATCACCTTTTATCTGCAGCCGGTGCAGGACTTGACCATCGATTCGGTGGTTTCCAGGGCCCAGTATCAATTCATTCTGCAGGCCGCGACTGGCGCCGCGCTGGACCAGTTCGTACCCAAGCTGCTGGCCGAGCTGAAGAATGTCGGCGCGATCCGCAACGTCTCCACCACCTATCTGGATCAGGGGCTTTCCGCTTACCTGAATGTGGACCGCGATACGGCGGCGCGCTTCGGTGTCACCCAGGCCACCATCGACAATGCGCTCTATGACAGTTTCGGACAGCGCATCATTTCCACCATCTTCACCCAGTCCAATCAGCGCCGGGTGATCCTGGAGGCCGATCCCACGCTGCAGAATTCCGTGGAATCCATGAACGACATTTACCTGCCCACCGCCGGCGGCGGGCAGGTGCCGCTATCGGCGATCGCAAAGGTCGAGCAACGCCGCTCGCCGCTTCAGATCGAACATTTGTCCCAGTTCCCCTCGGCAAGCTTTTCTTTCGACATCACGCCGGGCTATTCGCTGGGTGATGCCGTCAATGCCATCCAAAGGGCGGAAACCAATGCCGGCACGCCGCCGGGCATCACCACCCAGTTCGAGGGCTCGGCCCTGGCTTTCCAGTCGGCCTTGACCAACGAGGTGCTGCTGATCCTGGCCGCCATCATTACCGTCTATATCGTGCTGGGCGTCTTGTATGAGAGCTTCATCCATCCGGTGACCATTCTTTCGACCCTGCCTTCGGCCGGCGTCGGCGCGCTTTTGGCGCTTTTCATCACCGATATTTTCGGCGGCAACGGCGATCTCAACATCGTTTCCATCATCGGCATCATTTTGTTGATCGGTATCGTCAAGAAGAACGCCATCATGATGATCGACTTCGCGCTGGAGGCGGAGCGCAATGAAGGCAAATCGCCCGAGGAAGCCATCTACCAGGCGGCTTTGTTGCGTTTCAGGCCCATTCTGATGACGACGGTGGCGGCCCTGTTCGGCGCCTTGCCGCTGATGCTGGGTACCGGCATGGGCGCGGAGCTGCGCCATCCGCTGGGCATTTCCATCGTGGGCGGCCTGTTGGTCAGCCAGCTGCTGACCCTTTTCACCACTCCGGTGATCTATATCTATTTCGACAAGGCCGGGCGCGACATCAGGGAATGGCGCGAGCGCCGCCGCACCGGCCATGCCGGACCCGAACCGGAGCCGGCCGAATGAACTTCTCCCAGCTCTTCATCCAGCGGCGTGTCGCCACCATCCTGCTGGCGCTGGGGCTGGGCATGGCGGGATTGGTGGCCTATTTCCTGCTGCCGGTCGCGCCTTATCCCAATATCGACATTCCCACCATTTCGGTGAATGCCAATATGCCGGGCGCCAGCCCGGAAACCATGTCGACCAGCGTCGCCACGCCGCTGGAGCGGCATCTGGGCGCCATTGCGGGGGTCACCGAAATGACCTCGCAGAGCAATATCAACAATACCCGCATCGTCCTGCAGTTCGACATCAACCGCGACATAGACGGCGCGGCGCGCGATGTGCAGGCGGCAATCAACGCGGCCAGGGCCGATCTGCCGGCGGCGCTGCGCTCCAATCCCACCTACCGCAAATTCAATCCCGCGGATTTTCCCGTCCTGATCCTGGCTTTGACCTCCAAGACCTTGTCGCCGGGGCAGATCTATGACCAGGCGTCCAACATCATCCAGCAGAAATTGTCGCAGATTTCCGGCGTGGGCGATGTTTCGCTCAACGGGGCGTCGCTGCCCGCCATCCGCATCGAGCTCAATCCGCGCGCCTTGTTCAAATACGGCATCGGGCTGGAGGATGTCCGCGCCGCCATCAGCGCCGCCAACGCCAACAGTCCCAAAGGCGATATCCAGCAGAAAGGCCAGACCTTCCAGGTCTATGCCAACGACGTCGCCACCCAGGCCAGTGATTACAGAAGCCTGATCATCGCCTACCGCAACAATTCGGCGGTGCGGCTGCAGGATGTCGCCGAAGTGGTCGACGGGGTGGAGAATGTCCGCAACCTGGGCACCTTCAACGGCCAGCCCGCCATCCTGGTGCAGATCACCAAGCAGCCAGGCGCCAATGTCATCGAAGTGGTCGACCGCATCCTGGAACAGATGCCCGAGCTTCAAAGGGCTTTGCCGGTCAGCGTCGATCTCAACACCATGTTCGACACCACGACCTCGATCCGCAATGCGGTGCATGATGTCGAGGTCAGCCTGATCCTTTCCACCATCCTGGTGATTTTGGTGGTGTTCCTGTTCCTGCGCAATTTCAAGGCGACCCTGGTGCCGACGGTCTGCGTGCCCTTGTCGCTGCTGGGAACATTCGGGGTGATGTACCTGCTGGGCTTCAGCCTCAACAATTTCTCCCTGATGGCGCTGATCGTCTCCACCGGCTTTGTGGTCGACAACACCATCGTCGTTTTGGAGAACGTCACCAGGCACCTGGAAAATGGCGAAAGCCGGATGACGGCGGCGCTCCGGGGCGCGCGCGAAGTCAGCTTCACGGTGCTCTCGATGAGCATCTCCCTGGTGGCGGTTTTCTTCCCGGTGCTGCTGATCGGCGGAATGGTGGGGCGCATCTTCCACGAATTCGCCGTCACCATCACCACGGCCATCTTCATGTCGCTGATCGTGTCGCTGACCGTGACGCCGATGATGTGCGCCTATCTGGATTTCACCGTCAATGAAGACCAGAACGGGCTGATGCGCTGGTCGCGCCGCAGCCTGGACGCGATGCAGGCTTTTTATCGCCGCACTCTCACTTGGTCGCTGGTCAATCCCAAGACCATCATGGCGACCTTGCTGATCGCGGTGGTGCTCAATGTCTATCTGATCATCATCGTGCCCAAGGGGTTCTTCCCCGATACCGATAACGGCATGATCCAGGGCGGCATTCGCGGCGACCAGAGCATTTCGTTCCAGTCGATGCAGAAGAAGTTCCAGGAATTCATCGATATCATCAAGGCCGATCCGGCGGTGGCGACGGTGGGCGGTTTTGCCGGCGGGCAGGCGACCAACAGCGGCAATGTCTTTGTCATTTTGAAGCCGATGCGCGAGCGGGGCCTGACCACGCCGCAAGTGATCGAGCGCATGAGCCCCAAGCTTCTCAAAGTGTCGGGGGCGCGGCTGTTCCTGCGCTCAGGCGGCGGCATCCGCGCCGGCGGCCGCCAGGGCAATGGCGATTACCAGTACACCGTCCAGGCCGATACGCTGGAAGAGCTCAACACCTGGCTGCCCAAGATCACCACGGCCCTGCAAGAGGTGCCGGAGCTGCAGGACGTCAATTCCGACCAGCAGGACAAGGGGCTGCAGGTCGATTTGAAAGTCGACCGCGCCACGGCGGCCCGGCTGGGACTGAATTCAGCGCAGGTCGACAACACGCTTTACGACGCCTTCGGCCAGCGCCAGGTTTCCACCATCTATAAGGACAAGAACCAGTATCACGTGGTGATGGAGGTGGCGCCCGCTTTCTGGCAGAGCCCGGAAATGCTGAACGATATTTTCATTTCCACCTCGGGCGGCTCGATCAGCGGTACGCAAGCCTCTGCTGGGGCGGGCGGCGCCTTTCAACTATCCGGTAACGCCGTTTCCACCGCCCAGAGCGGCGCCGCCACGGATGCCGCGGCCGCCGCCGCCGATGCGGTGCGCAACCAGCAGCTCAATTCCGTCGCGGTGGGCGCGCGCGGCGGCTCGTCGACCGGTGCGTCGGTTTCCACCCGGGTCTCGACCATGGTGCCGCTGTCGGCCTTTGCCAGTTTCGGGCCGGGCACCACGCCGCTTTCGGTCAATCACCAAGGTCCGTTTGTCGCCACCACCTTCTCCTTCGGGCTGCCGCAGGGCGTATCCATGAGCGAGGCTTTGGGCGCCATCCAAAGAACCATGGCGAACATCAATGTGCCGATCTCCATCCATGGCGAGGCGGCGGGCACCGCCCAGCAATTTCAAAAATCCTTCTCCAACATGCCGTTCCTGCTTTTGGCGGCGATCCTGACCATCTACATCACCCTTGGTATTTTGTATGAAAGCCTGATCCATCCCGTCACCATCATCTCGACCCTGCCGTCGGCCGGTGTGGGCGCGGTTCTGGCCCTGTTGATGTTCAAGACCCAGTTCGACCTGATCGCCATGATCGGGGTGATCCTGTTGATCGGCATCGTCAAGAAGAACGCGATCATCATGATCGATTTCGCCATCGACCTGCAGCGGCGCGAAGGCTTGAATTCCCATGACGCCATCTACAAGGCGTGCCT
This sequence comes from uncultured Alphaproteobacteria bacterium, assembly GCA_966096025.1. Taxonomy (GTDB): domain Bacteria; phylum Pseudomonadota; class Alphaproteobacteria; order Micropepsales; family Micropepsaceae; genus Rhizomicrobium. The sequence goes on from CBHTTW010000004.1 coordinate 16,676, forward strand.
GCTGCGTTTTCGCCCCATCATGATGACGACCACGGGCGCCATCCTGGGGGCACTGCCTTTGGCCATCGGCCTGGGTCAGGGTTCGGAGCTGCGCCAGCCGCTGGGCATCTCCATCGTGGGTGGATTATTCCTCAGCCAGATCCTGACTCTCTACACCACGCCGGTGGTGTTCCTGTACATGGACCGGTTCGGCGATTGGACGAGCGGATTCTGGAATCGCTGGTATCACGGAATCATGGGTGACAAGCCCGAGGATCACCAACCGTCCGCGACACCGGCTGAGTGATGTCGCATGCTCGCTTGCGCTCGCGTAGGGCAAGCTTTTCCAATTCGCTGCGCTCATAAGAAAAGCTAAGCCAACGCGCCGAGCTTAAGCGAGGCGCAATTCAGAAATTACAGATTGGGCAGGTCGTCCGCGCCGACTCTGCCTTCATTGATCTTGGCATTGCGGCTCTGGCGATAGAGGTTGCGGGTGGTCGCATAAAAATCGATGGACGAGCGCTCGATGGACTCCACCGCGTCCAGCTGCGAGGTGCGGCTGTCGATAATGCCGATGCCGTATTTCACCACCATCCAAGTGTCCTTGCCGTGGAAGCGGACATAGGTCAGCGGATCGAAGGCTTGGTCGACGGCGGTACCCAAAAGATCGCGGGGCGGCATCGGGCCGGCAAAAGGCAGCACCAGATAAGAGCCTTCGGCGACACCGTTCTTGCCCAGGGTGATGCCGAAATCATTGTCATGGCCGGGAATGCCCATCCGGCTGGCGATATCGAACAAGCCGCCGATACCGACCGTGGAATTGATCACAATGCGGCCGGCGGTGTTCGCGGCCTTGTCGCCATCGCCCTGCAGCACGTCATTGGCCAGCACGACCGGAGAATTCAGATTGGTCAGGGCATTGTGAATGCCGTCACGGACCGGCTCGGGGACCACGGTGCGATAGCCCTTGGCGATGGGGCGCGCCACGGCGTGATCCACCCGCACGTCGAAATCGAAGATGTCGCGATTGGTCTTTTCCCAGGGGTCGTTTTGGGCAACCGAGTCCGCGCTGGGCGTGCTGCAGGCACCCAGCATCATGCTCACGGCAAGCGCCGAAATCACCGGTATCGAGAATTTCATGCCCGTCCAAATACCAAAGGTTGAATAAATAACCGTTACCGGTGAGAAGAAGTTAACGCGAAATATCGGTATTCCCGCCAGTCAGCACAAGGGGTTCCCTGATTTCGTCCCCTGCGGCGGACTGCCCCTGCAAGGGAGCAGAAAAATACACGGCACAAGCAGTTGTACGGTGGGGGCACATACTGGATCAGGCCAGCAGCCGTGGCGAATTTGCTACAGCCTGTGTGTCGCAAAAAGGCGGCAGTCCCGGCATCGGATCGACATGTTGATCAATGGTCAACAATGTTTCTGCCGATTGCGGTCCTGGCGGGGATTCCGGCACCGGCTGATCCATGACCAAAGGGGGGGTATGAAGGGTCGCGACGCCGAAGCCCAAACCGCAGATATTTTGTCCCAGAAAACAGGCGCGCATTTTTCCCTTCCGACTTGGAAGTGAAAACGGCGCTGATGACAAATCGCTCCGCGGCTGCGCCTAAAAAAGGGTCATTTTTTGCGCCCCACGGCAGCGAACTATCCCCGGCCGAAAAGCGGCATTTTGGTCGCCATCACCGTGATGAAAGGCACGTTGGACTCCAGCGGCAGTCCCGCCATATAGGCGACCGCCTGGGCCACATGGTTCACGTCCATGCGCGGTTCCACCGCCAGCTTGCCGTCGGGCTGGAGCACCCCCTGGGTCATCCGCTGGGTCATTTCGGTGGCAGCATTCCCGATATCGATTTGGCCGGCCGTGATGTCGAAAGGCCGGCCGTCCAGGATGGTGGATTTGGTCAGGCCGGTTATGGCGTGCTTGGTGGCGGTATAGGGGGCGCTGTGGGGCCGGGGCCGGTCGGCGCTGATCGAGCCATTGTTGATGATGCGGCCGCCGCGCGGGGTCTGGGCCTTCATCATTCTCACCGCCTCCTGGGTACAGAGGAAGGCGCCGGTCAGATTGACCCCCACAATGGCCTGCCACTGCTCAAAAGTGAGATCCTCGACCGGAATGGCGGGGGTGCCCATGCCGGCATTGTTGAACAGCATGTCCAGGCGGCCGAACTTGTCCTTGATCTGGGCAAAAACCCCTTTAACGGCGGCGGGATCGCCGACATCGGCCGGCGCTATCAAATGCTCTCCCGAAAGGCCCTTGGCGGTTTCCTCCAGCGCCTCACGCTTGCGGCCCACCAGCGCCAGCCGCCAGCCCTGGTTCGCCAGTGCCTGGGCGACCGCCCGCCCCACGCCACTGCCCGCGCCGGTTATCATTGCGATTTTCGTCATCTTTTCCCTCTGTTCTTGTGGTTGGCGGTTCGATAACCCGTGGCGTCTTATAGGGAAATTTTCCCGATTTGGCGCTAGCCCGTCACATCGTCTTTATCCGGTGTGGCATTTCCGTTAGAGCATCCTGCGATCCTAGACGGCATGGGGTGATGAAAAAAACGCCCGTCGCCTAAGGAATGCCAGGGGAATGTCATGTCCAATCGCCTGCTTGCGGCTCTTTTGGCGACGGCCGGCCTGATCCCGGCGGGGCCGGGTTTCGCGCAGGACACCGTCAACCCCAATTCCTCCGATACCACCGCCCAAATGGGCTTGGAAAGTGTGGTCGTCAGCGCCCGCAAGCGCCAGGAAGACCAGCAGGTGGTGCCGATTTCCATCACCGCGCTCACCCAGGCGGACTTGGACCGGTTGAGCGTCAAAACGGTCGAGGACCTGAAATATGTCAGTCCTTCGGTCTATATCGCGCCCACCTCTTTTCGCCAGGACGTGCTGAACGTCACCATTCGCGGCCAGCGCAATTTCGACGCCCCCGGCGGCGGCGGCAATCCGGGTCTCGCCTTCGACACCGCCTCGGCGGTCTACAAGGATGGGGTTTATTACGCCCGGGCGCTGGGCCTGACGGGTTCGCTGTTCGACCTGGACAATGTCGCCGTGCTCAAAGGCCCGCAGGGCACTCTGGTGGGCCGCAACTCCACCGGCGGCGCCATTCTTTACAACAGCCGCGAGCCCGAACCCGAATTCGGCGGCTATGTCCAGGGCACCTTGGGCGATTATGCCCGCGCCGGGCTGCAGGGCGCCATCAATGTGCCGCTGGACGACACTTTGTTCGTGCGCATCGCGCTGAATTCGGAAAATCAGAAAGGCTATATCGCCAACAATTTCTTCGATCCGGTATCGGGGCGCCGCAACGCCCAGGCCGCGATGGGGTTCAAGAAACTGGCCGGCGTTTTCTCCGCCAAATGGCAGCCCGACGAAACCTTCAATCTGGTGGTGCGGGCCGACATTTCCTCGGAATATTACACCGGTTCGAGCTATCACGACCTGGGATACTTTGTCGGCACGGTGGCATCCGCCGGCCGCACCTCGATCTGCAACATCCCGGTCACCTGCATTCCCTTCACCGACCTGCGCGGCCAGGTCATGCAGCCTTATTATCTGACCGCGACCGCGACCAGCGTGTCCAATCCCAATCCCTCGCCGCAGGCCTACAACACAATCCTGGCGTCGGTGCTGCGCGAGCAGAACTACGGTTTCTGGTCGGCCGAGCAGGACATTTCCAATCTCAGCAACGGCCATTACGGCACCTATTCGGCCACCGCCAACAAGCAATTCGGCGATATCGATGTGCGCCTGATGGCCGCCTATCGCACCTTCGACAGTGTCGGAACGGCGGTGAGCCGCGGCCTGCCTTTCGAAAGCAACACTTACAAATACAAATTTCCGAATTACCATTCCTGGCAGACCGAGCTGACCGTCAACGGCAAAGGCTTTGACAACAAGCTGCAATGGACAACGGGACTGTTCTTTTTCAAGGAACAGAGCCCCAATGACGGCGGCTTCCTGTATCAATTTCTGCCGTCCGCCGGCGGGCCGCCGCAAGCGGTGGCGGGCAGGCAGTTCAGCATCACCGACTGGAGCAACAACAGCGAGCTGAACGCGTCTTATGCCGCTTATGCGCAGGCGACCTACAGCATCTGGTCCGATACCCGCTTCACGGCCGGCGTGCGTTACACCTATGACGAGCGTTCCGCGCACCTTGCCAGCCAACAGGTCCGCACCCCGGCAACGGTTGCGACCAACAATGCCTTGGCCAATGCGGTCTTCAATCCCGCCCCCTTTGAGTATAACGGCATCAGCTATGCGGGGCAGAGCAATGTCTGCCTGCTGACCAATCCCAACGGCGCGACCTTGCCCCTTTCGCAATGTTCGGTGGACATCAACAAGAGCTATCACAAGCCGACCTGGACACTGGCTTTGGATCACGACCTGTGGGAAGGCACCATGGTCTATGCCACCATGCGCTCGGGCTATCGCTCCGGCGGCATCAATACCCAGGCGCAGAATATCGCCGCCCTGACCGCGCTGCCGGAGAATGTGCTGGACTATGAAATCGGCGTGAAATCGGATTGGGACGTGGCGGGCATGCCGCTGCGCACCAACCTGGCGCTATACGAAACCAGCTATCACAATATCCAGGTCCAGCAGCAGGTGCCCAATGTGACCCTGGCCACCGCCATCGGCGGCGGCGCCTGCACCCAAACCCAGTTCAATGCCGGCAACTGCGTGGGCTTCCTCAACGAGAACGTCACGCTCAATGCCAAGGCCGGCAAGATCCGTGGCGTGGAATGGGAGTTCACACTGTTGCCCTTCGATTGGCTGACCCTCAGTACCGCGGGAAGCTATATCGACCCGCGCTATACCGACTTCAGCTTCCTGGTGCCGCCCGGCTATCTGCAGCCGAGCAGCGGGACCAATCTGTCGGGCACGCCCATTCCGGTTCCGGCCTGGCAGACCAACCACACCGCAACGGTCAATTTCGGCACCGACCTGGGCGGGCTGCCGTTGGGCGACACGGTGTTCACCGCGCATTATTACTGGCAGAGCCGCTATCTGGCGGATATGCGCGCCTTCAATCCGACCCAGCGCAGTTTTGCCTATGGCATGCTCAACTTCCGCCTGGAGTTCACGGATGTCGGGCATATGGGCGCCGACCTGGCGATCTTCATGAACAATGTCGTCAACACCAAGGCTTGCCTGCCGGAATATAACGGCGTGCTGAATTCAGCCCCGCAAGGCACCTTCGGTTCGCCGGGCACCTCGGGCGTGCTGCAATGCGTCCCGCTGGCGCCGCGCATGACGGGTGTTACGCTGGGGTACAAGTTCTAAGCGGTTGCGCCTCGCCTGAGCTCGGCGCGTTCGCCTACGGCGAACCGCTCCTCACGGAGCGTGATCTACCTTCACAAGGCTCATGGTGAAAACCAAAGCCTGGTTGGGCGGGATGGCGTCGCCGGCGCCGTCGGCGCCATAACCAAGTTCAGGCGGCAAAGCGATTTCCCAGCTGTCGCCGGTCTTCATCAGCTTCAAAGCTTCGACCCAGCCGGGGATCAGCCTTCCTGCCGGGAACTGCGCGGGTTCGTCCGGCTTGGTCTGATCGAAGACTTTGCCGTCGATCAGCGAGCCTTTGTAATAGACCGTCACCAAATCGCTTTCGCTTTGCAATTGCGGGCCGTTGCCGGCCTTCAGCACCCGGTACATCAAGCCGTCCGGCAGCTTGGTGACCCCGGGCCTGGCGGCATAATCGGCCAGGAACTTCGCATTGGATTCGGGCGAGGTGTCGTAGCTGGCGCCCGCCGTGCCTGCGCCGCTGGCAGAGTCGGCATCGGATTTCTTCTGGTCGCAGGCCGTCAGGACCAGCAGCGGCACCAGCGCCAGGACTTTCAGAAAACGCATTGTCTCTCCCGATTTGGAAGCTGCCTTATAGGGTATAACCGATGCGCCAGCTATGGCGCGTATTCGACTTTGGCGAGGTTTACCAGGAAGACCAGGGTCTGGTTGGGCGGGATCCGGTCACTGAAGCCGTCGCTGCCATAGGCCAGCTCCGACGGGATCACCAGTTCCCAGGTGTCGCCGGTCTTCATCAGCTTCAACGCTTCGCTCCAGCCAGGGATCACGCCGCCGACCTGGAACTGCGCGGGTTCTTCCGGCTTGGTCTGGTCGAAGACTTTGCCGGTGATCAGCGTGCCTTTGTAATAGACGGTCGCCACATCGGAATTCTTTTGGGGCGTGGGACCGTCGCCCGATTTCAGCACCCGGTACATCAATCCGTCGGGCAGCTTTTTCACATTGGGGCGCACCACATAATCGGCCAGGAAGCGCGTATTGGCGTCGGGCGAGGTGTCATAGGCCGGGCCCGCAACACCGGGGACAGCGGTGGCGGCGCCGGCTTTGTCCGGACCGCAGACAGCAAGACCCACCAGAAGGAGGGCCAGAATTTTCAAGACGCGCATGACTTCCCCAACCGCTCTCGCAGACGCTTTTATACGCGAGAGGCCTGGCCGTTGCTACTTGCCCGCGATCCGGACTTCATCGCCTTCCTGCAATGCGTCGGCCGGATTATCGATGATGCGATCCTGGGGCGTGATGCCGCTGCCCACGTCGACCGCCGCCCCCATATCGCGGGAAATCTGGACGGTCTTGAGTCTGACATGGTTGGTTGCGTCCACGGTCGCGACCTGCATGCCTTCATCGCGGAACATCAGGGCGGTGGCGGGCAGCCGGATGCCGTTGGCCCCCGGCGGCAAGGGGAATTTCACTTCGGCATAGGTGCCGGGCTGCAGCGCGCCGTCCTTATTGTCCAGGCCGAACTGCACCAGCACGGTGCCCGTGGCGGCGGCAACCGCGCCGGCGCTGGCCACCAAAGAGGCGCTGAATTCCCGGCCCGGATATTGCGGCACCGTGAAGCTGACCGTCATGTCGGGGCGGATATAGGGCGCGTAATTCTGCGGCACCCGCACATAAATGCGCAGCCGGCTCTGGTCGGAGACCGTGAACAGCGGCGTGGCATTGTTGCCCACCGTCACCAGAGCGCCGACATCCACCGCGCGGCTGGTGACCACGCCGTCGAAGGGCGCCACCAGGCGGCGGAAATTTTCCTGGCTGGACACGCTATAGAGGCTGGCCTGGGCGGCGGCGACGGCTGCGTTCTTGGCGGCGAGATCGGCGTCTTTTTCGTCCTTGTCCTGGCGCGAGATCGCGCCTTGCGCGAACAGGGTGTCGAAGCGCTGGGCGGTGGCGGCGGAGAGTTTCTGGGCCGCCTGGGCATTGATCAGATTGGCCCTTGCCTGCTCGGATTGGCCGACAAGATTGGGGGTGTCGAGTTCGGCCAGCAGCTGACCCTTTTTCACCGGGGCGCCGATATCGAAATACCATTTGCGGACATAGCCGGTGACCTGGGCATAGATCGGGGCGGCGGTGAAGGCCTGCACTTCGCCGGGAAGATTGATCACGCCCCCTTTATTGTTGGTTTCGGCCTTGATGAGCTGGACCGTCGGTATCGCCTGATCATCGGTCCAGGCCGCGGTGTTATGGGCCTGCCACAGCCGCCAGCCTATGCCCGCAACCGCGATCACGACCGCCGCGGTGAGCGCGGCCTTGCCCCAGCGCTTCAGCCCGGGCGGCGTCTCATGGCGCAGCAGTTCCACCGGCACAGGGTCGTTGGGCCCGGCATCGGGATTGGTGTCAGGCATAAGCCTCTCCAGACTGGCCGGGCGGGGTCGTTCCCCTTTGCGCCCGGCGCGCCGCATGGCGCTCGTGAATAATGCTGAACACCACCGGCACGAACAACAGGGTGGCGCCGGTGGCGAAAATCAAGCCGCCGATCACGGCGCGGCCCAGGGGCGCATTCTGCTCGCCGCCTTCGCCCAGGCCCAGCGCCATGGGCGACATGCCGATGATCATGGCCAGCGCCGTCATGCAGACCGGGCGGAAGCGGGTGAAACCCGCTTCCACTGCCGCCAGGACCGGGTCGCCATGATATGCCAGCCGTTCGCGGGCGAAAGATATCACCAGGATCGAGTTGGCCGTGGCCACGCCCATGCACATGATGGCCCCCGTCAGCGCCGGGACGGACAAAGTCGTGCCGGTGGTGAACAGCATCCAGACGATGCCCGCCAAGGCCGC